>NZ_JBHVEU010000131.1:0-19701 GCF_042802075.1 Kitasatospora sp. NPDC057518 | reverse complement strand
CCCCCGCCGGTCAGTTCGCGAACCGCTCCCGCAGCTCCGCCAGCACCTCCGCCGCCTCCGGCAGCCCGGCCGCCTCGCAGCGCGCGATGCCGGCGGCCAGCCGGGCCACCGCCGCGTCGGTACGCCCCAGGTCGCTGCCCTCGATCAGCGCGGCCAGCCGGACGGCCTCCGCCCGCGGGGACTCGGCCCGCACCCCGCCCGCCTCGTACTCCGCGATGGCCCGTTCGACCTCGGCCAGCGCCTCCTCGTGCCGCCCGGCGACGGCCAGCGAACGCGCCCGCTCGTAGTGCGAACCACCGCGCAGGTACCAGGAGTTGTACTCCTCGCCGGACCGCTCGGCCGCCTCGCCGACCGCGTCCGCCTCGGCCAGCAGGGCGAGCGCCGCCGCCAGCCCCTCCTCGCCCTTCTCCCGCGTCGTCAGCCGGGCCAGCTCCCGCAGGGTGGCGGCCAGCTGGTCCACCTGCGGGGCCTTGCCGTGCGCCTCCCGGGCGCGGGCCAGCGCCGCCTCGGCGGCGTCCCAGCGCTCGGCCCGGGCGAGCGCCAGGGTGGCCTCGCAGGCGACCATGGTGTGGGTCTCCTGGTCCTCCCACCCGGCCACCAGGTCGGCCAGCCGCAGGTACTCCTCGGCGGCGTCCCGGTGCTCCTCCAGGTCGGACAGGCCCCGGGCGAGGTCCAGCCGGCCCTGGGCGAGCATCCGGACGTCCAGCCGCGCCGCCGACGCGTCCAGCAGCACCGACTCCAGGACGGCCACCGCGTCCGCCGCCCGGCCGGTGTCGCGCAGCACGTCGGCCAGCTGCAGGCGCACCCGGGCGGCCTCCTCGACCGCCTCGGCGCCCTTGCGGTCGTAGCGCGCGGCCGCCTCCGACAGCGCGCGGACCGCGCCGCCGAGGTCGCCCGCCTGGAGGCAGGAGTGGCCGAGCATCATGTACGTCGGCGCGTACGGGTAGGAGTCGTCGCCCCAGCGCACGGCCTCGGCCAGCGCCCGGTGGAAGACCTCGACCGCCTGGCCCGGCTCGTGGCCCTGCAGCAGCACCTGGCCCAGCAGGCCGAGCACCCGCGGAGTGTGCCAGGGCAGCTCGGCCGCGTCCAACTGGGCCAGCACCTCGCGCAGTTCGGCCTCCGCCTCGGCCAGTCGGCCCTGCCGGGCGGCGATGTCTGCGGTGTACTGCCGGGAGGTGGCGGCCCGCCGCTCGGAGCCGAGCTCCACGGCGGCCCGCCGGTAGCCGCCGACCGCCGCCTCGAAGCGCCCGGTCACCTCGGCGGCGGGCTCGGGCAGCGCCTCGGATAGGTCGTGGTGGGCGGCGTAGGCGCGGGTCTGCAGCACGATCAGGTAGTCGTCGTCGGTCAGTTCGCCGCCGGCGCGCAGCTCCTCGGCCCGGGCCAGCGCCGCGTCGAGCGCCGCCCAGTCGGCCCGCCGGCCGCCGCGCCCGGCGCCCTCGCCGTCCGCAGCGCCCTCGGCCTCGGCGCCCTCGTCGCCCTCGTCGAGGTCCGCGATCAGCGTCCGGGCCCGGCACATCAGCGCCGACCCGGCCAGCCCCGCCTGCTCGAACAGCTCGGCGGCGGCCAGCAGCCCGGCCTTGCCCTCCTCGCACGCGTCCCGCTGGAGCGCCTCGTGGGCCCGCTGCTCGGCGAGTTCGGCGCGCAGCCGCTCGGGGCCGCCCAGCTCGGCGCTCTCCGGGTGGACGAAGTCCGCGGCCTCCGCGCGCTCGGCGACCCGCTTCCACAGCCGGTCGGCGTCCGGGTGGCCGAGCACCTCCAGCTCGCGGGCCCGCAGCACCAGGGCGGTGAAGTCCTCCGGCTCCGCCTCGACCGTCCGGCGCGGCGCGGGCGCGGCCGCCGGGGCGGCCGACAGCCCGGAAGCGGCGGCGGCCCGCACGCCCAGCGCCAGCGGCTCGGCGAGCAGCGGCTCCACGGCCAGCCGGGCGCGCCGCCCGGCGCCGACCGCGTCGGTGCCGTTGCGGGCGTCGAAGCGGCCGGCCAGCGCGTCGCCCTCGGCGCGCAGGTGGGCGAGCAGGGAGTCCACCGTCCAGGCGGTGCCGGCCGGGCCGCTGACCGCGAGCTCGCCGTGGCCGGCCCGGGCGAGCTGGGCGACCAGCACCTCGGCTCCGGTCAGGAAGTCCAGCCGGGCGGCCGGGTCGCCGGTGACCGCGAACAGGGCGCGGTTCTCGGCGAGCAGCTCCAGGCCGCGCGGCTCGTTGCCGGACAGCGCGCAGAACTCGATGTGCAGGCCGACGGCGTTCAGCATCGAGGCCTTGCCGCGGGCGTGGCGGTAGCCGGCGAGGTGGCCCGAGCGGGCCTCGTCCGACCGGCCCTGGCGCAGCTGCGCGAGCAGCGCCGTGGCCTGGCTGAGGTGGGGCTCCTGCTCGCAGCCGCTCCGGCCGTCCAGCACCGGGGCGAGCGCCTCCAGGGCCCGGGCGTCGTCCCCGGCGGCGAGGTGGTGCCGGGCGCGGGCACGGGTCTCGCAGGCGTGGCAGTCGCTCAGCTCGGCGCGCGGGCGGGCCGCCCACAGCTCGTAGGCGTCCTGCACGTCGATGCCGGTGTGCGCGGCCAGGTGGTAGCGCTGGGCGTAGTACGGCTGGAGGTCCTGGCCGGCCGCGCGGTAGCGGTCGCGCAGCTCGGTGTGCCAGCGCCGCACCGCCGCGAGCGGGACGTCCGGGTTGTCCTTGAGCGTGTCGGCGACCCACTTGAAGCGCCAGAGCACCTGCTGCCGGGCCCACTCGCCGAAGCCGTCCGGGTCGGTGTCCCAGAGTCTGAGGACGCGGGCGAAGACGACCGGGCCCTTGCCGCGCTCGCCGTCGTACTCGTAGGCCTCCATCAGTTCCAGCAGGGCCATCGAGAGGACGCCGGTGTCGTCGAACTGCTCGGCGGCGTCGACGAGTTCCTCGGCGGTGACGGTCCTGGTCCGGCCGTACGGGCGGGCGTCGTTCTCGCGCAGCGCGGCCATCACCGCGTCGGGGGTGTCCAGCATCACGCCGCCCCGCCCTCGGGGAAGCCGCCCGCCCCGTTCGCCCCGCCGGCCTCGTGGCCGAGCATGGCGTGGTCGAGCAGGCTGATGAACGAGCGGTTGAGCAGCGCGGACTCGCTGGCCTTGAGCGGGCGGCGGGTCATCAGCACGGCCTGCCCGTACAGCGCCTCGACGGCGGTGACGGCCAGCTCGCGGCTGGTGACGGTGGCGGCGCGGCGCACCAGCGGGTTGAGGTGGTTGAGCACCAGCTGGGCGCGGGGCGCCTCGGCCCGCAGCGAGCCGAGGATGTCCGCCCACAACCCGTCGGCCTCGTCGGCGAGTTGGGCCCGGGTGCGCTCGTGCCGGGCCTCCCGGTTGTCGAGCAGCAGGGCGGGCGCGTTGGTGGGGTGGAAGCTGCGCAGCGCGACGTCGCAGTCGAACCGGCCGACCACCTCGCGGGCGATCGCCAGGAACGCGTTGGCGGCCAGCTCGGCGGCCGGGTCGACGGTGTCCAGGTGCGCGGTGACGGTGCCCGGGTCGAGGTCGGAGACGGAGACTCCGGGGCGGATCTCGGGCAGCCGGTGCACCAGGTCGTGGTCGTAGGTGTAGCCGCCGTTGACGACGCCGAGCCCGGCCGCGCCGGCGATCGGGGCGACCTGGCGGAACTCCTCGACCGTCCTGGTCACCAGCACCGCCGGGTGGCTGCGGGCGAACTCGTCCAGGGTGACGTTGCCGTCGGTGGTCTCGAACGGCAGCCACGGCAGCATCATCCGCAGCAACTCGTCGTCGTAGCGCGCGAGTTCCTTGACGGCCAGGTGGTGGACGGACAGGAAGCGGTGCAGCAGCGCCGGGTCGCTCGCGGACAGGCCGGTCAGCCAGTCGCGGATCCGGGCGCCGAGCGCGTCCCGCACGGCGGCCAGCGTCTCGTCGGCGTACAGGCCCTCGCGGGAGGCGGTGGGGCGCAGCCCGTCGGTGTCGACCACGCAGCGGACGAAGAACGCCCAGTCCGGCAGCAGTTCGTCGGCCTGGTCGGAGAGCAGCATGCCCTTGAGGTGCACCCGGTGACCGTTGCGGCGCGAGGGCGGGGCGGCGTCCGGCAGGACGTACGCGACGCCGCGCAGGCCGACCAGCGGCAGGTCCAGCTCGATGGTGTCGAGCGGGGTGAAGTCGAAGGCGGCGCGGCAGTACTCGGCGAGCGCGTCACGCCTGGCCAGCGGGGAGGCGTGGCGCTCGGCCCACGGCGGGGTGCGGTTGACCCGGTGCTCGGTTCCGTTGCCGTCGACCACCGTGACGTCGTGGCGCAGCAGGCTGCCGAAGTCCCGGGCGAGGGCGAGGACCCGGCCGGCGCGGGTCCACTCGGCGGCGTCGGCGCGCGGGACCAGCGTGACGGTGGTGCCCGGCTCGGGCTTGGCCGAGGCGGGCAGGGTGCGGATGGTGTAGCTGCCGTCGGAGCTGCCGCGCCACTCGATCGCCGGGGCGTCCGGGGTGGCGGCGGAGCGGGTGACCACGGTGATCTCGTCGGCGACCACGAAGCAGGCGAGCAGGCCGATGCCGAACTGGCCGATGAAGTCGCCGCGGGCCCGGGCCAGCCCGGCGCCGTCGAGCCGGCCGTCGGCGTCGCGCTTGGAGCTGCGGCCGATGGTGGCGAGGAAGGTGTGGACGTCCTGCTCGGTCAGGCCGATGCCGGTGTCGGTGACGGACAGCTCGTCGTCGGCCCGGACGGTGATCCTGGCCGGCGCCCCGGGGTCGAGGGCGCGGCGGGCGGAGATCGCGTCCACGGCGTTCTGCAGCAGCTCGCGCAGGTAGACCCGCGGGCTGGAGTAGAGGTGGTGGGAGAGCAGGTCCACCAGGCCGCGCAGGTCCACCTGGAAGGTGTGCGCACTCGTCGGGTTGTCGGTAGGGGACACCGGAGGCTCTTTCGATCGCGGGGTGGATGACGGTGGTGGGATGCGGGTCGGCGGCGGCGCCGGTACGGCCCGGCGCCGGGTGCGTGTCAGCGCCAGTACGAGGTGCAGCGGTCGCGGTGGGCGCGGAAGGCCTTGACCGGATCGCCCGACAGGTAGTGCCAGGGCGCCTTGGTCACGAGGCCGTCCAGCGCCTCGAACAGCAGGCGCGCGGTCTTGGGCTGGTCGGCGAGGGAGAAGGCCATCGCGAAGGTGTTGAAGGAGCCCTGCCAGCCGCGCGCCGGCTCGAAGGCCGGGTGCAGGACGGACCGGAAGGCCGCCTCCTGCAGCCCGGCCACCACGGCCGGACTGGCCAGGTAGGCGCGGTCCTCGCCGTCCGGGAGGGCCAGCCAGTGCTCCAGGTGCGCGACCGCGACCAGCTCGCCGAGGTGGCTGCCCTCCGGGGCGGCGAGCATCGTCGAGCGGGCGAACGCGTGCATCTCCTCGTGCGAACCGCCCCACTTGGCGCTCAGCTGCTGAAGCCTGACCCAGTGCGAGGCGGAGCTCCCCGGCGCCCGGCGCACCGCGGCCTCGAAGCGGCAGGTGGCGACCTCCGGGCCGAGCGAGGCCCCGAGGGCGCTGGTCTGCAGGAACCGCCAGGGGGCGTGCCAGGACGGCTCGCGCTCGGCGACCTCCAGCAGCTGCTCCTCGGCGGTGTCCAGCCGCTCGTGGAACGCCTTCCAGCGCTCCTCGGTGACGTCCTTGGCCCGGGCGCCCGTCCGGGCCTCCCAGCCCCAGGCGATCTGCCGGGCGCCGGACAGCAACAGCAGCAGCGTGTCGTCCGGGGCGTCGGCCAGCGCGCGGGACGTCCACTGCTCGACCCGGGGCACGTCGGATATCGCCCCGACGAGGAAGGTCAGCTCCTCGCCCTGGGCGGCGGCCAGCGCGGGGCGCAGCGCGGCCCAGTCCCCGGCGGAGGCCTGCCGGAGCATCAGGCGCAGCGACTCGTCCCCGTACGCCGGGTCGAGCCGCGGCTCGCCGCCACCGGCCGGCGCGGGTGCTCCGGCTCCCCGGCGGCCGAACCCGAACCCGCGCCGCTCGGCCCGGTCCTCCGCGCCCTCCCCGCCGGAGCGGCGTCGGAACAGCGGCATGTCTGGCCCCCTCGAACGTCATCGGTATCTTTCGCACGACCGCACAGCGGCCACGGGAAAAGTACATATCACGGTCGACTGACATCCGTTTGCCCAGCCCAGCGCCCTGCCCGCCCGGCGAGGGGGTTCCGTCAGGCCGCGCCGAGCCCGGCGTCCGGCGTCTTCCCGGCCTGCGCCTGCTCGATCCGGTTCACCAGCATCACCGCGAACCTCCGCGTCGCGGGCACGTCCACCGGACCGCCCTCGCTGGTGACGCTCGCCACCACGGTGCCCGAGCGCACCACGATGCCGACGCCCTCGCCCTCGGCCAGCGGCCCCTGGAAGGCCTGGCTCTCGCTGCCCAGCGCCGGGGTGTCGACCTTCTTGAACGGCCCGGCGGAGTACGAGGCGTAGTTCTCCTTCAGCCGCTGCGCCGCCGCGTCCCGGCTGGGCAGGGTGTCCACCAGGAAGCGGACGACCACGTCGCCCGAGGAGAACCGGACCGACCCGCTCAGCGGCTTGCCCGCGCAGGAGGCCGCGGCGGCACCGGCACACGTGACCTGGTGGTCGGCGGTGTCGACCTTCCGCTTCTCCTCCTCCCACCCGGTCATCGCCTTCGCGTCCGGCAGCACCTGGCCGACCACCTTGTCGTCCAGCAGCGCCGCCTCCAGGTCCGCGTGCGGGGCCTCGGCAGCGGCCGGGGCCGGTGCGGAGGCCGGCGCCGAGGCCGCCCCGGGGGTGTCGGCGGCCGCCGGCGCGGACGCGGACGCCCCCGCCGTACCGGTCACCGCTCCCGTCGCGGCCGGACCCGACGCGGCCGGAGCCGCGGTCGAACCCGCGGCCGCCCCGCCCGCGCCCTTCGAAGACCCCCCGGAGGAGCACCCCGTCAGCACACCCGTCAGCACCCCGGCCGCCGCCACCGCGGCGAACACCCGCCGACCACCCATCCCGATCACCCTCCCCAGTCCTGTCAGTGATCCCTCAAGATAGCGACCGCCCCGCCCGCGAACGCCGACGGGGCGGCGACCTGTCGGTCACCGCCCCGCCGTCATGCTCCGTCGTCCTGCCCTACCGGTGGATCAGACCGCCGGAACCGGGTAGGTCGGGTACTCGACGCCCGAGATGTACTGGACGACCCGGATCACCTGGCACGAGTAGCCGAACTCGTTGTCGTACCACAGGTAGAGGATCGCGTTGTCGCCCTCGACCTTGGTCGCGCCGGCGTCCACGATCGAGGCGTGGCGCGAGCCGATGAAGTCGCTGGAGACGGCGTCGGGCGAGTCGGTGAAGTCGATCTGGCGCTTCAGCGGCGAGGTCAGCGAGACGTTCCGCAGGTACTCCAGGACGTCCTCGCGGTTGGTCTCCCGCTTCAGCTGGAGGTTGAGGATCGCGATGGAGACGTCCGGCACCGGGACGCGGATCGAGCTGCCGGTGATCTTCGCCTGGAGGTCCGGCAGGGCCTTGGCGACGGCCGAGGCGGCACCGGTCTCGGTGATCACCATGTTCAGCGGCGCCGAGCGGCCGCGGCGGTCGGCCTTGTGGTAGTTGTCCAGCAGGTTCTGGTCGTTGGTGAACGAGTGGACGGTCTCCACGTGGCCGCGGACCACGCCGTACTCGTCCTCCATCGCCTTCAGCGGCGGGACGATGGCGTTGGTGGTGCAGGAGGCGCAGGACAGGATCTGCTCGTCCGGCTTGATCGTGTCGTGGTTCACGCCGTGCACGATGTTCGGGACGTCGCCCTTGCCCGGCGCGGTCAGCACGACCTTGGCGATACCGGGGCGCAGGTGCTTCGACAGGCCCTCGCGGTCGCGCCAGCGGCCGGTGTTGTCGATCAGGATCGCGTCCTTGATCCCGTACTCCGTGTAGTCGACCGTGGTCGGGTCGTCGGAGTAGATCACCGTGATCTCGTTGCCGTTGGCGATGATCTTGTTGTTCGCCTCGTCGACGGTGATCGTGCCCTGGAACTGGCCGTGGATGGAGTCACGGCGCAGCAGCGAGGCGCGCTTGACCAGGTCGTCGCCGCCGCTGTTGCGCACGACGATCGCCTTCAGCCGCAGGCCGTTGCCCGAGGCCTTCTCGACCAGCAGCCGGGCGACCAGCCGGCCGATGCGGCCGAACCCGTACAGCACGACGTCCTGCCCGGACCGGCGCTCCAGCTTGTTCTCACCGGTGGCGCCGACGACGGCCTGGGCGGTGAACTCCGCCACCGACAGGCCGCGGTCGTCCGCCTTGTACGTCGCGGCGAGCATGCCGAGGTCGATCTGCGAGGGGCCGAGGTCCAGGGCGGTCAGGGCCTCGAGGAACGGCATCGTCTCGGTGACCGAGAGCTCCTCGCCGGCTATCTGCCGGGCGAAGCGGTGCGTCTTGAGGATGCTGACCACCGACTTGTTCACCAGGGACCGGCTGTGGAGCAGAACGGTGACGTCCCGCTCCCGGTGCAGCCGCCCGATGATCGGGATCATCGACTCCGCGATCTCCTCGCGGTTCTTCCAGTCCGTGAACACGTCGTCGTTGACAGTCACAAGTCCATCTTTCGAGCTGAGGGTGTTGCCCACATGGTAGCTTCGCCCGCCCGCGCCCCGACCGCCGGTCCCTCCCCCACCCTCCCCACCCGAGCCCCCGACCTGCGCTTTCCCCCCACCCCCACCCCCGAAGGTGATCACCGCCACCCTCGATCCGACCACCCGTCGGGCGGCCCGGCGTGAGTGATCATCCGGGCCAGTACAGTGAAACGCACGGCCCGGGCGGACGGGCACGGGCACGAGGGGGCCGGGGTGGCGACGCTGGGCATGCACCGGGACTTCCTGATGGAGTTCGCGGCGCTGGAGAAGCCGGTGCAGCGGCGGGTCTTCGAGACCTTCGAGAAGTTCACCGAGGCCACCCACACCGGCGTGCACCTGGAGAAGCTCACCAACCAGCGGGACCCCCGGATCCGGACCATCCGGATCACCGACTTCTGGCGCGGGGTCGTCCTCAAGGCCGACCGGGGCGACGGCTACCTCCTGCTGAAGGTCCTTCCGCACGACAAGGCCAACGACTGGGCGGTCAAGCACCGGGCCTCGGTCAACGCCGCCACCCAGGGCGTCGAGATCCGCAACGACGTCGCGCTGGAACGAGCCTCCCGGTCGCTGAAGGCGCTGGCCGCCGACGAACCCCGCAGGCTCTTCGCCGACCGCTCCGACAAGGTCCTGCGCAGCCTGGGCGTCGACGAGGAGATCCTGCCGATCATCCGGCTGCTCCCCGACGAGGCCCACCTGGAGGCGCTCCACCGCGTGCTGCCGGAGCAGCAGTTCGACGTCCTGGTCGGCCTCGCGAGCGGGATGGAACCGGCCGAGATCGATCGCGAGATCGTCCGGGCGTACGCCCGGGCGGCCGCGCCCACGAGCGTCGACCAGCCCGCCGACGGGCTGGTCTCGGCGATGGCCCGCGCGCGCGGCCGGGTCGCCCTGGTGTCCGGGCCCGACGAACTGCTGGAGATCCTGGAACGCCCCTTCGACGCCTGGCGGATCTTCCTGCACCCGGCCCAGTACCGGGTCGCCTACCGGGAGTCGTACAGCGGGCCGGCCCGGGTGACCGGCGGCCCCGGCACCGGGAAGACGGTGGTGGCCCTGCACCGGGCCTACCACCTGGCCCGCCGGTTGCCGGCGGAGGCGCCTGACGGATCGATTCTGCTGACCACCTCCTCCGAGGACCTCGCCGCGGAGCTGGAGCGCTGCCTCGCCCTGCTCGTGACGGACGGACGGATCCGGGCGAAGGTCCGGGTGGTCACCGTCGACGCGCTGGCCGCCGAGGTCCTGCGGCGCTCCCCCGGCGGCGCCCCGTCGAAGGTCCTCTTCCAGCAGCACCCGATCCTGGCCCGCTGGGGACGGGTCGCCCGCCGGCTCGGCGTCGGGTTCACCGACCTGTTCCTCGACCAGGAGTGGCGACAGGTCGTACTGGCCCAGTCGGTCGGGAGCCGGGAGCAGTACCTGAAGGCCCCGCGGACCGGACGGGGCAAGGCCCTCGGAACGCCGGAGCGGACCGAACTGTGGCACGCGGTGGCCGCGTTCGAGGAGGAGCTGCGCAAGGCCGGGGAGTTGACGTACCTCCAGGTCTGCGCGCGGGCCGCGCGGATGCTCGACGAACAGGGCGACCGCCCGTTCCGGCACGTGGTGATCGACGAGGCGCAGGACCTGCACCCCGTCCAATGGCGGTTCCTGCGCGCGCTCGTGGCCACCGGCCCGGACGACCTGTTCCTCTCCGGCGATCCGCACCAGCGGATCTACGGGAACAAGGTCTCGCTGCGCTCGCTCGGCATCCAGGTGGTCGGCCGCTCCTTCCGACTCCGGATCAACTACCGGACGACGCAGGAGATCCTCACCTGGTCCGCGTCCCTGCTCACCGGCGAACGCCCGGACGACATGGACGGCGGGGAGGACTCGCTGGCCGGCTACCACTCGACCCTGCACGGCGCCCACCCCGACGTGTCCGGCCATCCCGACCGGGCCGAGGAGTTCCGGGCCCTCGTCGCCCGCGTCGAGGAGTGGACCGCCTCGGGCGTGAGCCCGGAGGACATCGGTGTCGCCGTACGGACCGGACGGCTCGGCCGCGAGGCCGCCCACGCCCTGGGGCAGGCCGGGATCCCGACCCACGTGCTCGGCGACGCGCCGTCGCCCGGCATACGGGTCGGCACCATGCACCGGATGAAGGGCCTGGAGTACCGCTGCGTCGCCGTGGTCGGCGTCAGCGACGGCACGGTGCCCCTGCGCAGCGCGATCACCCCGGCGGACACCGACCCGCTGCAGCACCAGGAGGACCTCACCGGCGAGCTGAGCCTGCTCTTCGTGGCGTGCACCCGCGCCCGCGAAGCCCTCAGCGTGTCCTGGCACGGCACACCGAGCGTCTTCCTCGAACCGATCGTCCCGGCCCGGCTGCTCACCCGCTGACCCACGGCCCCGCGGGGCCCGCTCCGGGTGGTCGACCGGCCCGGAAGTTGCCCGGGGGTGCGGGTGGTGGGGTAATGGGAAACGGCCGGTGTTCGAGTGTGTGACGAGCAGCCCCGGGAGCTTGGGATGAGCGGTGGGCCGGAACCGATCAGTGCCGAGGGTCTGCGTGCGGTGCGGGAGGAATTGGCGCAGCTGCGGGTGGAGCGGGGGGAGGTGGCCGCGACGCTGCGCGGGGTGGATCCGGTGGGGGACCGGGCGGACGCGGCGGACGAGTTGCAGCGGGCGTCGGAGGTGGCGCGGCTGGACCGGCGGATCGTCGAGTTGGAGGCGCGGCTGCGGGAGGCCGAGGTGGCCGGGGAGCCGTCCGCGCGGGTGGTCGGGGTGGGGTCGACGGTGAACGTGCGGTTCGACGACGGCACGGAGGAGACCGTCGAGATCTCGGAGATCGCGGAGGAGCGGGACCTCACCCTGGTGACCTTCGACAGCCCGCTCGGGAAGGCGCTGCTCGGGCGGCACGCCGGGGAGACGGTGAACTACGACACCCCGGCCGGCGCGGCCAGCGCGGTGGTGCTGTCGGTGGGCGCCGACGCGGGCCCGCAGACGGGCTGAGGCGGCGCGGCAAGGCACGGCGCGGCGCGGCACGGTCGAATTCCGGTCGGAATTCCAGGGGAAACGGGCCGGGATATCGGCGGGGTATCGGCGGGATATCCGCGGGGCTGTTGATAGGCGGGGCTTATCGGCTCAGTCGCGTTGCCTCTTTGACGTGCCGCGATGGCCTGCCGGACACTGGACGGGAATCGGGGAACCGGGAATTCCCAGCGAATTCCTGCCCCCGGAAAGCACCCGAGAGAAACCGAGCAGAGCGCGCGCATGCCCCCGTCCCGCACCGCCCGCTGGCTCCCGGCGGCCGCCGCCGTCGCCGTCGCCGCCTGGGGCGCCAACCAGTTCACCGCGCTGGCCACCGTGTACCGGGCGCGCACCGACTGGTCGGCGCTCTCGCTGGCCGCGATGTTCTCGGTCTACCTGGTCGGCCTGGTGCCCGGGCTGCTGCTGGGCGGGCCCGCCGCCGACCGGTACGGCCGGCGGCGGACGGTGCGCGGCGCGCTGGGACTGTCCGCCGCCGCCAGTGTCGTGCTGGCGCTGCCGGACGAGCCGTCCGTGTACGCCGCCCGGCTGGCCACCGGCTTCGCGGCCGGGCTGGTCTTCCTGGCCGGGACGGCCTGGCTGCGCGAGCTCTCCGGGCCCGCCGTCCCGCCCGAGCGGGCGGCCCGCCGGGCGATGTACGCCACCGGTACGGGCTTCGCGGCGGGCGCGCTGGCCTCCGGGGTGCTCGCCGAGTGGCTGCCCGGCCCGACGGTGCTGCCCGCCCTCGCCCACGCGCTGGGCTGCCTGCTGGTGCTGCGGGCCACCCGCGGGCTCCCGGAGACGAAGCCGGAGGCCAGAGCAGGGGTCAGGGCAGGGGTCAGGGCAGGAGCCAAGGCGGGCGGGCCGGAGAGCACCCCGGGCCGCGGCACGCCCCCGCACCGCACGGCGGCCGTCCGCCACCCCCGGTTCCGCTACGTCGTGCTGCCCGCCAGCCCGGCCGTGCTCGGCGCCGCCACCGTGGCGTACGTGGTGCTGCCGCCGCTGGTCGCCGACCGGGTGCCCGGCTACGCCCCGCTGTTCAGCGGCCTGGTCGCGGCGCTGACCCTGGCCACCGGCGTGGTCGCCCAGCCCTTCGCCGCCCGGCTGGACGACGCGGACAGCGCCCGGGCCACCCTCACCGCGATGGCCACCGTGATCGCCGGGCTGCTGCTCGGCGCCGTCGCCGCCGCCCACGACTCGGTGGGCCTGGTGGTGGCCGCCGCCGTGGTCCTCGGCACCGGGTACGGGCTGACGCTCGGCGCGGGGCTGCACGAGGTCGAGCGACTGACCAGGCACGCCTCCGGCCCGACCTCCGCCTCGCTCTACCAGAGCACCACCTCCAGCGGCTTCCTCACCCCGCTGCTGCTCGCCGGCACCGCCGGCCACGCCTCCTACCCGGCGCTGCTGGCGGGCATGGCGGCCGTCGGCCTGCTCTGCCTGGCGGTCACCGCCGCCCACAGCCGCCGCCACCTGCCGGCCGGGGAGCACCCGGAGCCGCCGACGCGCGAGGATGCATCCGTACAGTCCGTCGCCAGCACACCACCGAGGAGCCGACCGCCATGGGCCGAGTGACCGTACCCCGCAGAGTGCTGCGCCTGCGCCAGGGCGCGCCCTCGTACCGTCCCGACACCCTGGCCGCCGAGGAGCCGATGGAGATCCGGGTCGGCGGGCGCCCGCTGACGGTGACCATGCGCACCCCGGGCAGCGACTTCGACCTGGCGGCCGGCTTCCTGGTCAGCGAGGGCGTGGTGCACGCCGCCGGGCAGGTGGCCGGCATCCGCTACTGCGCCGGCGCGACCGCCGACGGCGGCAACACCTACAACGTGGTGGACGTCCAGCTCGCCGCCGGTGTGCCCGCCCCCGACGCCTCGCTGGAGCGCAACTTCTACACCACCTCCTCCTGCGGCCTGTGCGGCAAGGCCAGCCTGGACGCGGTGCGCACCACCGCGCCGTGGAGCGTCGCCGAGGACGGGCTGCGCGTCACCCCCGCGCTGCTCTCCGCGCTGCCGGACCGGCTGCGCGCCGCCCAGAAGGTCTTCGACAGCACCGGCGGCCTGCACGCGGCCGGGCTGTTCGACGCCGACGGGCGGCTGCTCTGCCTGCGCGAGGACGTGGGCCGGCACAACGCCGTGGACAAGGTGGTCGGCCACGCCCTGCGCGAGGGGCTGCTGCCGGCCCGCGGCACGGTGCTGATGGTCAGCGGCCGGGCCTCCTTCGAACTGGTGCAGAAGGCCGTGATGGCGGGCGTTCCGCTGCTCGCGGCGGTCTCCGCGCCGTCCTCGCTGGCCGTGGACCTCGCGGAGGAGACCGGGCTGACCCTGGTCGGCTTCCTGCGCGGCGAGTCGATGAACGTCTACACCCGCGCGGACCGAATCGACGTCGGCCCGGACGTCCGAACCGACGCCGAGGCCGCCGTCCGGGAGGAAGGCCGGTAGATGCTCTTCCGCCAGCTGGAGTACCTCGTCGCGCTCGCCCGCGAGCGCCACTTCGCCCGCGCCGCCCAGGCCTGCCACGTCTCCCAGCCCGCGCTCTCCGAGGCCCTGCGCAAGCTGGAGGACGAGCTGAAGGTGCTGCTGGTGCGGCGCGGGCGCAGCTACGAGGGCCTGACGCCCGAGGGCGAGCGGATCGTGCTGTGGGCGCAGCGCATCCTGGCCGACCGGGACGCCCTGCGGGACGAGGTGGACGCGCTGCGCACCGGCCTGGCCGGACGGCTGCGGATCGGCTCGGTGCCGACCGCCTCGGGCGCCGTCCCGCTGCTCACCGGACCGTTCTGCGCCGCCCACCCGCTGGCCGCCGTGGAGCTGTCCACCGACCTGCGATCCGACGAACTCCTTCGCCAGGTGCGGAACTTCGAGATCGACGCGGGCATCACCTACCTGCCCGGACCGGGCACCGACGACCTGCGCGCGCTCCCCCTCTACGAGGAGCGGTACGTCCTGCTGACCGGTCCGGCCGACGAGCTGGCCCGGCACCCCCGGGCGACCTGGGAGGAGGCCGCCCGGCTGCCGCTGTGCCTGCTGCACCCGGGCATGCAGGGCCGCCGGGTGCTGGACGAGGTGTTCGCGGGCCTCGGCCTCGAGGCCGCGCCCCGGGTCGAGACCGACTCGGTGGCCTCGCTCTTCGCCCACGTCCGCACCGGCCACTGGGCGAGCATCGTGCCGTACGCCTGGCTGCACGTGTTCGGCGTACCGCACGGGATGCGGGCCGTCCCGCTGGCGGAGCCGGTGCACAGCGCGCCGATCGGGCTGGTGACCGCCGCCCGGGAGCCCGGCTCGGTGATGGCCCGCGCGCTGCTGGAGGTCGCCCGGCGCACCGAGGTGGCCGCCGTCCTCGGCAGCCTGCCGGGCGGCGCCTGACCACCGGGCGCCCACACCGGGCGCACGGACCCTGGGCACGGAGGCCCGGCACCCGCGGCCGCTCGACGCGCGCGCCCCGACCGCCCGGCATAGCCTCGACCCAGCCCCGGTTGTCCGACCCGTGCGACGGAAGGCGAGTACCGTGACCACCTCCGACGACGCCGCCACCACTCCCCCGCGGAAGCAGCCGCAGGAGCCCCCGCGGGAGCCGCGGGAGGACGTCGGCCCCTCCCCCGCCGGGCCGCCCCACGTCGCGCCGTACCACCACCCGGCCGCCGGCTGGGGCGCCGCCAAGAGCGTCACCCGCTTCCTGGCCCGCGAGGGCGCGTACCTGGACGGGCCGCGGGCGGTGATGCGGATGAACCACGAGAACGGCGGCTTCGACTGCCCCGGCTGCGCCTGGCCCGACGACACCAAGGGCCTGCACCTGGACATCTGCGAGAACGGCATCAAGCACGTCACCTGGGAGATGACCCGCAAGCGGGTCGGCCGGGAGTTCTTCGCCGCCCACTCGGTGACCGAGCTGTCCGGGTGGAGCGACTTCGCGCTGGAGGACCAGGGCCGGCTCACCGAGCCGATGGTCTACGACCCGGACACCGACCACTACGTCCCGATCGGCTGGAAGGACGCGTTCGCCCTGGTCGGCCGCACCCTGCGCGGGCTGGACGACCCGAACCGCGCGGCGTTCTACACCTCCGGCCGGCTCGGCAACGAGGCGACCTTCCTCTACCAGCTGCTGGCCCGCGAGCTGGGCACCAACAACCTGCCCGACTGCTCCAACATGTGCCACGAGGCCAGCGGCCGGGCGCTGCAGGCCTCGCTCGGCACCGGGAAGGGGACGGTCGACCTCAAGGACTGGGAGGTCACCGACGCGCTGTTCATCCTGGGCGTCAACGCGGCCTCCAACGCGCCCCGGATGCTCACCTCGCTCGCCGAGGCGTACAAGCGCGGCGCGCAGGTCGTCCACATCAACCCGCTGGTCGAGGCGGCGGCGACCCGGACGATCATCCCGCACGACTTCACCGACATGGCGCTGAA
Source organism: Kitasatospora sp. NPDC057518 (assembly GCF_042802075.1). Classification (NCBI taxonomy): domain Bacteria; kingdom Bacillati; phylum Actinomycetota; class Actinomycetes; order Kitasatosporales; family Streptomycetaceae; genus Kitasatospora; species Kitasatospora sp. NPDC057518. Next base: position 3,801 of record NZ_JBHVEU010000131.1, on the reverse strand, counting down.
CCGGGCCACCCGCACCAGCACCCTGAACCTCCAGCCGCGGATCGGCGGCGACATGGCGCTGCTGCGCGGCATGGCGAAGGCGATCCTGGAGCAGTCCGCGGCCGACGACCGGGCGCTGGACCGGCTGTTCATCGACCGCCACACCACCGGCTTCGAGGCCTACCGCGACATCTGCCTGGCCACGCCCTGGGAGGAGATCGAGCGCCAGAGCGGGCTGGAGCGGGCCGACATCCTCGGGGCGGCCCGGGTCTACCGGGAGGCCGACCGCTCAATCTTCAGCTGGTGCCTGGGCGTGACCCAGCACGAGCACGGCGTGGACACCGTCCGGGAGATCGTCAACCTCCTGCTGCTGCGCGGCAACCTGGGCCGCGAGGGGGCGGGCCCCTCCCCGGTGCGCGGGCACAGCAACGTCCAGGGCAACCGCACCTGCGGCATCGACCACCGGCCCGCCGCCGGGTTCCTGGACCGGCTCGCCGAGGTGTGCGGGATCGAGCCGCCGCGCGAGCACGGGCTGGACACCGTCGGCACGATCGAGGCGATGCGGCGCGGCGACGTCACGGTGTTCGTCGGCATGGGCGGCAACTTCGCGCTCGCCGCGCCGGACACCCCGTACACCCGGCAGGCCCTGGAGACCTGCGAGCTGACCGTCCAGGTGAGCACCAAGCTGAACCGCAGCCACCTGGTGCACGGGCGGGCCGCGCTGATCCTGCCCTGTCTGGGCCGGACCGAGAAGGACCACCAGCGCGCCGGGGTGCAGTCCACCTCGGTCGAGGACTCGATGAGCATGGTGCACCTGTCGGTCGGCATGAAGCGCCCGGCCTCGCCGCACCTGCTCTCCGAGCCCGCGATCGTCGCCGGGATGGCCCGCGCGGCGCTGCCGGACAGCGCCACCCCGTGGGAGTGGTACATCGAGGACTACGACCGCATCCGCGACACCATGGCCCGGGTCCTGGACGGCTTCGAGGACTTCAACCGCCGGGTGCGGCTGCCGCTGGGCTTCCGGATCAAGCAGCCGGCCCGCGAGCTGGTCTTCGACACCCCCTCCGGCAGGGCCGAGTTCTCCGCCGCCCCGCTGCCCGACGTCGTCCCCGGGGCGGGCACCCTGGCGCTGGGCACGATGCGCTCGCACGACCAGTGGAACACCACCATCTACTCGGACGACGACCGCTACCGGGGCGTGAAGAACCTGCGCACCCTGGTGTTCATGAACCGGGACGACATGCGCGAGCGCGGGCTGGCCGAGTTCGACCGGGTGGACGTCACCAGCACCGCCCGGGACGGCAGCACCCGCTCGGTGCACGGCTACCTGGCCGTCCCGTACGACATCCCGCGCGGCTGCGCGGCCGGGTACATGCCGGAGCTGAACGTGCTGTGCGCGATCGGCGACTACAGCACCCAGAGCGACCAGCCGATCATGAAGCACCTGAAGGTGACGATCGAGAAGTCCTGAAGCGGAGGACCGGGACGAGCGCCGCGGAACGCCCGGAGCACCCGGAGCACCCGGAACGCCCGCCAAAGGTAAAGGTTTAACCAAGTGCGCAAGTATCACCTCCGGACGGGACTAAGCTCTGACGAGTTGGGGTGAACCGGCGGTCGCGTTGCGCGGGCCGGTGAACTCCTTGCCGCGTCGATGACACGCACCACGGGGTGCGCCGGCCGGGAGGAGGCGAGAGACATGGATTGCAGTAGTCCGGGCCACAGTTGCCCCTACCCCCGCTTGCCCTCGTACACCTCCGGCATGCGGTAACAACCTTCCCTGCACCACGTCCTGACGATCCGTCAGCCACGACGTCCACGCCACGTCCGCACGCGGCTCCGCCGTGCCCGCACACCTCCGTACGGGCCGCGCAGCCGCGCGCCGATGCGCCGTGTCCGCTTGCAGGGAGCGCTGCCGCCTGCCTCCGAACCGCCCCGCCTGTCCGGGGCCCAGGGAGGAAACCACCATGACCACCCACGCCACTCTCAACTCGACGGTCCCCGAGCCGCGTTCGGCCGTCCTGGACGACGCCCACCTCGGCGACATCAAGGGTGCGCTCGGCACCATCCGGCTCGACGACACCACGCCCCGCCACGGCCTGTCGGCGCGGCTGAAGACCCTGCTCGCGATCATCGGGCCCGGCCTGATCGTGATGGTCGGCGACAACGACGCCGGCGCCTTCTCCACCTACGGGCAGGCCGGGCAGAACTACGGCACCCAGCTGCTGTGGACGCTGCTGATGCTGGTCCCGGTGCTCTACGTCAACCAGGAGATGGTGCTGCGGCTCGGCGCCGTCACCGGGGTCGGGCACGCCCGGCTGATCCTGGAGCGCTTCGGGAAGTTCTGGGGCGCGTTCAGCGTGATCGACCTCTTCCTGCTGAACGCGCTGACCCTGGTCACCGAGTTCATCGGGGTCACGCTCGCGGCCGGGTACCTCGGCCTGCCGAAGGCCGCTTCGGTGGTGCTGGCGGCCGGGATCATCATCGCCTCGGCCTTCACCGGCTCGTTCCGGCGCTTCGAGCGGGTCGCCGTGGCGCTCTGCCTGGGCTCGCTGCTGCTGGTGCCGATCTACTTCATGGTGCACCCGAAGACCTCGCAGATGGCGCACGACTTCGTCGTCCCGAGCATGCCGGGCGGGTCCGGTCAGCTCGCGGCCGTGATGCTGGTGATCGTCTCCATCGTCGGCACCACCGTGGCGCCCTGGCAGCTGTTCTTCCAGCAGTCGTACGTCATCGACAAGCGGATCACCCCGCGCTTCATGAAGTACGAGAAGGCCGACCTCTGGATCGGCATCGTGATCGTCATCGTCGGCGCCGCCGCCATGATGGGCCTCACCGCCGCCGCCTTCGCGGGCACCGACGGCTTCGGCCAGTTCTCCGACGCGGCCGCCGTCGCCCGGGGCATCGAGGACAAGGCCGGGCACCTGGCCGGCGTGCTGTTCGCGATAGCCCTGCTGGACGCCTCGATCATCGGCGCCTTCGCGGTGTCGCTGTCCACCGCGTACGCGATCGGCGACGTCTTCGGCATCAAGCACTCGCTGCACCGCGGGGTGAAGGGCGCCAAGGGCTTCTACGGGATCTACGCGGGCCTGGTGGTCGCGGCGGCGGCGATCACGCTGCTCTCCACCGACTACACCCAGGGCCTGATGACCCAGTTCGTCCAGGTGCTGGCCGGGGTGCTGCTGCCCTCCGCGACCGTCTTCCTGCTGCTGCTCTGCAACGACCGCGCCGTACTGGGGCCCTGGACGAACGGGCCGAGGACCAACGCCTTCACCTCGGCGGTGGTCGGCGTCCTGGTGATGCTCTCGCTGATCCTCACCGCCGCCGTGGTCTGGCCGGACATCAGCTCCGACGCGATCCTGTGGATCATGGCCGGCTGCGGCGTCGCCGGTGTGCTCGTCGCCGGGTACTTCTTCACCTTCGGGCGCCGCGGCACCAAGGAGGACCCGGTCGACCGCACCGGCCGGGAGAACTGGCGGATGCCCCCGCTGGAGACCCTCGACAAGCCGGTGCTGTCCACCGCCCGCAAGGTCGGCATGGGCGCCCTGCGCGCCTACCTGCTGATCGCGATGGCGATGGTCGTCGTCAAGATCGTCCAGACCGCGCTGAACCACTGAGCCGACCGGCTCCGCGCACGCCCTGCCCGTTGTCCCGTCACGGAGGTGACCTGCCATGACCATCGTCGCCGTCTTCCGGCCCACCCGTCCGTCCACCGACCGGGGCCGACTGCGCTCCACCCTCGCCGCCGTCGGCCGACGCCTGGCGGCGAGCCCCCTCGACAACAGCGTCCTCCGGGCCGCCCCGGCTCCGGCCGCTGGCCCGGCG
>NZ_JBHVEU010000130.1:0-19819 GCF_042802075.1 Kitasatospora sp. NPDC057518 | reverse complement strand
GCCTCCGTGGTGCTCGGCGCCACCTCCGACCTGGTGGACCGGGCCCGACGGGACGGTGCGGGTCACGCCCGAGGTGGCAGGGCTCGGTCAGCCCTCGTTGGCAGCGGCCGGAGCGGCGGCCTCGGCCGGAACCGCGGCCTCGGCCGGGGCGGCAGCGGGGGCGGCAGCCGCGGCAGGAGCCGCAGCCGGGGCAGCGGCGGGCGCGGCGACCGCGGCGGCCGGGGCGTCGGCGGGGGCCGCGGCCGGGTCGACGAAGGTGGCACCCGAACCCGTGAAGGAACCGGTGACGCCGCTGTCGTCCGCCCAGATCCAGAAGTCCTCGTGCGAGACGCCATCGGGGCCGACGTGGGATTCGAGGGCCGCGAGACCGGCGCCGTTCTCGTTGGCGGTGAAGTAGCCCTTGCCGTAGTTCGCGTCGATGCCTCCAGTGCCGGCCGAGGCGAGGCCGGCGCAGCCGAGGACCAGCGGAACGGTGAGGGCGCCGACAGCCACGACTCGCTTGAGAGCACGCATGAAAATCTCCTCCACGGAGTTTCTGGATCGAGTGGCGGCGCCGGTCGGCCCCGCCGCGATTCAGACAGCCACGGCCCGCACCCCGCCGCAACCGGCGCCGCGACCCGTCCGGCCTCACGCCCCGTCAGAATCGCCGATCCCACCAGCGGAAATACAGTTCGTATGCCTATCTCGCAGGATCAGTCGGCTGGAGCACTCCCCCGTCACCCCTCGTCCCGATCGGCCCCCCGCCACGGACCGCCGCCGCACCGCCCGTCCCGCCCCGTCCCTCGGCAGCGTCATTCGAACGGGCCGATACGCGGCTCCGGCGTACGGGAACGGTTGGCTGGCGGCTCGGGCGGCCGACGCACTCTCGCGGATCGCACGTCCGGCTCCCATCGAAGTCCCGCCCTCGGCGGGCGGGTTGACGGACCACCCCCTTGACAGGCGCGCCGCACAATGCAGAATGACTTCATTATGAAGCAGGTACATACATCGGAGGAAGCGGCGGCCGGCCCGCTGGGGCGGGATGCCGAGGGCCGGCTGTACGACAGCAGGGTGCGGACGGCCATGGGCGTGTTCACCAAGGGCGGGGACACCCTGGCGCTGGAGGCGGCGGCCGCCGCACGCTCGGCGTTCCACGCGGTGGAGAAGCTGCGGGCGCACGGATCACGAGGACGGGGGCTGAGCGCGGGGGCGTTGGACGTGCTGGTGCGGCTCGGTGCGGCGAGCAGGGCGGGTGGAGCGGACGGAGGGGGTGAACCGGGCCTGACGGTGGGCGAGTTGGCCCGGGCCGGCGGGGTGAGCCCGCGCAATGCGACCGGCCTGGTGGACACCCTGGAGCGGGAGGGTCTGGCCCGCCGCTCCCCCGACCCGAACGACCGCCGGGCGGTGCTGGTCACCGCGACGGACGAGGGGCTGGCCTGGCTGGAGGAGTTCCGGGCGCCCACCGAGCGCGCGATGGCCGCCGTCTTCCGCGGCTTCAGCGCCGAGGAGCTGGCCCAACTGCGGCACCTGTGCCTGCGGTTGGTGGAGAACCAGCAGCAGATCGAGCAGTACCTGACCGCGGTCCCGGACGGCCCGGGTGCGGAGGTCAGCTGACCCCGGATTCCTCCGTGCGGCCGGCCGGGGCGGCCTCCCGCTTCGGCCGGCCGCGCAGCGCCTCCGCGGTGATGAAGGCCGCCACCGTGGCCACGATCAGCAGCGGCATCGAGTTCGCCGCCTCGCCGCCGAGCAGGGCCGCCGCCAGGACGGTACTGGTGACGGGCAGGCCGGTGACGGCGGCACCGGAGGCCGCGAGGCCGACGGCCAGGGCGGGCGCGGCACCGAAGCCCGGCAGTGGCGCGCAGGCCGTACCGAGGGCCGCGCCGAGCAGGATCGCCGGGAAGATCGGGCCGCCGCGCAGGCTGCCGAGGGCGATCGACCAGCCCAGCCCCTTGCAGAGCACCAGGGCGAGCAGCGCGCCGACCGGCCAGGCGGCCGGGTCGGCGGCGAGCGTGCCCAGGGTGGCCTGCCCGGAGAGCGCGGCCTCCTCCGGGGAGCGGCCGGTGAGCAGGGCGTACGCGGCGAGGCAGCCGCCGACGGCGACCGCGCACAGCACGGTGCGCAGAGCCGTCTGCCGGGCGGTGCCGCTTGTGGTGAGGGTCTTCACCCGGCGGCCGACGGTCTGCCCGGCCACGCAGACCACGGCGATCGCGACGGCCAGCGGGACGCCCCAGAGGAAGTCACCCGCGTCCGGGACCCCGCTCTTCGGCACCTGCGGCAGCGAGAGCGCGCCGATCGCCAGGCCGGTCCAGTGGCCGAAGCCGGTGAAGACCAGCGCGCCGACCCCGCCGGCCAGCAGGCTGGGCAGGATCAGCGCGATCAGCTGCGGGCCGCCCAGCCCGGCCGCCTCGATCAGCATCACGGCGGCCACCAGCGGGCTGCCGAAGATGGTGGAGATCGCGGCCGCCGCCCCCGCCGTCCCCAACACCGCCACCAGCTGCGGCTGTTCGGCCCGCCGGGCGGACCGGACGGCGAGCAGGGCGAGGCCGCCGCCGAGCGCCATCAGCGGTGCCTCCGGGCCGAGCACCACGCCCAGCGGCAGACCGGCGAGCGCGGCCAGCACCACGCCGGGGACGGCGACCGGCGGCGTGGGCGGACCGCCCAGCCCGTCCACCGGGACGTGGCCGCCGCGCCCGGGCAGCCGGGTCACGACCGGGGCGAGCAGCAGGCCGGCCAGCAGCAGCGCGGGCAGCGGCCACCACCAGGGGGCGCGCCCGTAGCCGACCGCGGCCGGCAGGCTCTCCCAGACCCAGTGCTGGAGTTCGTGCTCCAGGCCGACGAAGCCGAAGGCCGCCAGCGAGACCGGGATGCCGACCAGTGCCGAGATCAGCAGCAGGCGCGGGTAGCCCTTGTGCAGCAGCACCTCGTGCAGGGTCGGGCCGCTGCCCGGCTGCCGGGACGTCGTCGGCATCGCCGCTCCCTCGCGCTCCCGGGCCGCCCGCCGCCCGGGAGGCCCCGTCCTGCGACCGAGTCTCGCCCGGCGCCGGGAGCCGCGCACGGCGCACGGGCCGTCAACCGGGGCCGCGGCGGGCGCGGCTGCGCCGTCCGGGTGACGGTCGGGGGCGGGCGTACCGGGGCGGGGGCTCCTTGCCAGGCCCGTACGACGGGCCTCAGCGGGCGTCGGTGCCCAGCGCGCTCTCGATGCTCTGGACCATCCGCCACAGCGGCACCCGGCGGCTGGCGACCAGCACCACGACGTCGTCGGACTCGCCCTCGGCGGCGGCCTCGGCCGGGCGGTCGCCCCAGGTGCCGGTGACGAAGGCCATCGCCGCGTCCACCTCGGCCACCCAGTCGCTCTTCCCGCCCGAGCGCAGCCAGGTGCGCAGGGCGTGGTTGTGCGCGGAGACGACGGCGGCGGCGATCACGTCCGCGCGCAGGGGGCCGTCCGGGCGGTCGGCGAAGCGGCCGCGCAGGTAGGCGGCGAGGGTGTGCTCGTAGCGCCAGACCACGGACAGCTCGTACGCCCGCAGGCCGGGCACCTTGCGGGTCAGCCGGTAGCGCTGGACGGAGAAGGAGGGCTGCTCGGCGTACATCCGCAGGACCAGGCGGGCGGCGTCGCAGGCGTGCTTGACCGGGTCCTCCTCGCCGGTGCCGGACTCCAGGAACTCCGTCATCTCGGCGAGGCTGCGCTCGTGGTCGGGGAAGACCACGTCCTCCTTGGCCGGGAAGTAGCGGAAGAAGGAGCGCCGGCCGACGCCGGCCAGCGAGACGATGTCGTCGACGGTGGTCTGTTCGAAGCCGCGCTCCAGGAAGAGCTCGAAGGCCGCGGCCACCAGCGCCTCGCGCATCGCCGGCTTCGAGGGCCCGTCATTCATGGGCTGGTCCTGCTCTTCCTTCTCGCTCATCCACCGGAACCTAACATCCGTGCGCGGGGTCGGCGCCGACGGCCGGGCCGCTCCCGGGACCGGCCGTCGGTGCCTGTGTGTGCGCGTTACGGGAGGTTGCGGGCCATCACGATCCGCTGGACCTGGTTGGTCCCCTCGTAGATCTGCGTGATCTTCGCGTCCCGCATCATCCGCTCCACCGGGTAGTCCCGCGTGTACCCGTACCCGCCCAGCAACTGCACCGCGTCCGTCGTGATCTCCATCGCCGCGTCCGACGCGAAGCACTTCGCCGCCGCACCGAAGAACGTCAGATCCGCGTCCCCCCGCTGCGACTTCGCCGCCGCCGCGTACGTCAACTGCCGCGCCGCCTCCAGCTTCATCGCCATGTCCGCCAGCATGAACTGCACACCCTGGAACTCCGCGATCGCCTTCCCGAACTGCCGGCGCTCCCGCACATACCCGTTCGCGTAGTCCAGCGCACCCTGCGCGATCCCGATCGCCTGCGCCGCGATCGTCACCCGGGTGTGGTCCAGGGTCCTCATCGCCGTCGCGAAACCCGTCCCCTCCGCACCGATCATCCGGTCCGCCGGGATCCGCACGTTGTCGAAGTACACCTCACGCGTCGGCGACCCCTTGATGCCCAGCTTCTTCTCCGGCGCACCGAAGGACACACCCTCGTCGCCCTTCTCCACCACGAACGCCGAGATGCCCTTCGACCGCTTCTCCGGATCCGTCACCGCCATCACCGTGTAGAACTCGGACACCCCCGCGTTGGTGATCCAGCGCTTCACACCGTTCAGCACCCAGAAGTCCCCGTCACGCACCGCCCGGGTCTTCATCCCCGCCGCGTCCGAACCCGCCTCCGGCTCCGACAGGCAGTACGAGAACATCCCCTCGCCCCGCGCCAGCGCCCCCAGGTACTTCGCCTTCAACTCCTCCGAACCCGACAGCTGCACCGGCAGCGACCCCAGCTTGTTCACCGCCGGGATCAACGAGGACGACGCGCACACCCGCGCCACCTCCTCGATCACGATCACCGTCGCCAGCGCGTCCGCCCCCGCACCGCCGTACTCCTCCGGCACGTGCACCGCGTGCAGGTCGTTCCCCCGCAGCGCGTCCAACGCCTCCTGCGGGAACCGCCCCTGCTCGTCCACCTCCGCCGCGAACGGAGCGATCTTCGCCTCGGCCAGCGAACGCACCGCCTCACGGAGCATCCCGTGCTCCTCGGAGATCCGGAAGAGATCGAAGTCAGCCGCCCCTGCGCTGCCCGCCATGATGCCTGCCTCGTCGTTCAGTGACCGACGCCCGGGCGACGCCCGATCGAGGTCCGATCGACGCCCGGTGCGAGTCGAATCCGCGGTTAACTACCGTTCAGTAGAGATCCTAGGGCGCCGACCTGCGGCTGCCTAGCGTCCAGCGGCCGCCCGGTCGTTCATGTCCGCGCCCCGGGGACGACCGGCGGGACGGCCCCTCCGGCGTGCAGGTGATCCCGGGGCGCCCCCGGCGGGCGGATAGCATCAGGGCATCCGTACTGGTCGCGTCCGCATCCAAGGAGAACCCGTGACCCTCCGCATCTCCGTGATCGGCACCGGCTACCTCGGCGCCACGCACGCCGCCGCGATGGCCGAGTTCGGCTTCGAGGTGCTGGGCCTGGACATCGACCCGGACAAGATCGCCATGCTGACCGCAGGGCGGGTCCCGATGTACGAGCCCGGGCTGTCCGAACTGCTGCTCAAGCACGTGGCAGGGCACGAGGGTTCGACCGGACGGCTGCGCTTCACCACCTCCGCCCGGGAGGCCGCCGAGTTCGGCGACGTGCACTTCATCTGCGTCAACACCCCGCAGCGCAAGGGCGAGTTCGCCGCCGACATGTCGTACGTCGACACCGCGCTGGACGAGCTCGCGCCGCACCTGACCCGCCCCGCCCTGGTGGTCGGCAAGTCGACCGTCCCGGTCGGCTCGGCGGCCCGGCTGGCCGAGCGGCTGGCCGCGCTGGCGCCGATCGGCGAGGGCGCCGAACTCGCCTGGAACCCGGAGTTCCTGCGCGAGGGCTTCGCCGTGCGGGACACCCTGCGGCCGGACCGGATCGTGGTCGGCGCCCACAGCGAGCGGGCCGAGCGGCTGCTGCGCGAGGTGTACGCGGAGCCGATCGCGGCCGGGGTGCCGTTCATGGTCACCGACTACGCGACCGCCGAACTGGTCAAGGCGGCCGCCAACTCCTTCCTGGCCACCAAGATCTCCTTCATCAACGCGATGGCCGAGGTCTGCGAGGCGGCCGGCGCGGACGTCACCCAGCTCAGCAAGGCGCTCGCCTACGACGAGCGGATCGGCGGCAAGTTCCTCAACTCCGGCCTCGGCTTCGGCGGCGGCTGCCTGCCCAAGGACATCCGCGCGTTCATGGCCCGGGCCGGCGAACTCGGCGCCGACCAGGCGCTGACCTTCCTGCGCGAGGTCGACTCGATCAACATGCGGCGCCGCTCCCGGATGGTCGAGCTGGCCCGCGAGCAGTGCGGCGGCGGCTTCCTGGGCCGCCGGGTCGCCGTCCTCGGCGCCGCCTTCAAGCCCAACTCGGACGACATCCGGGACTCCCCCGCCCTCAACGTGGCCGCCCAGATCCAGCTCCAGGGCGCCCAGGTCACCGTCTACGACCCCAAGGCCGTGGACAACGCCCGCAAGATGTTCCCCTCCCTCGCCTACGCCCACTCCGCCCTGGAGGCCGCCGAGGGCGCCCACGTCGTCCTCCACCTCACCGAGTGGTCCGAGTTCCGCGAGCTGGACCCGGCCGTCCTCGGCGCCGTGGTCGCCGAACGCCGCCTCCTCGACGGCCGCAACGTCCTGGACGCCGAGGCCTGGCGCGCCGCCGGCTGGACCTACCGCGCCCTGGGCCGCCCGAGCTGACCGGGCAGGAATCCCGCACCGCCGCCCGGCGTTCCCACCGGCATGACGAGCTACGGCGACGACGCGGCGGTCCGCGAGATCCTCACCCGCACCGGTGACACCTGGGCGGTGGTGGGCCTGTCCACCAACACCGCCCGGGCCGCGTATGGGGTGGCCCGGGTGCTCCAGGAGTACGGCAAGCGGATCGTGCCCGTGCACCCGAAGGCCGAGACGGTCCTCGGCGAGCGGGGCTACGCCTCGCTCGCCGAGATCCCGTTCCCGGTCGACGTGGTGGACGTGTTCGTGAACAGCGCGCTGGCCGGGGAGGTGGCCGACCAGGCGGTCGCCGCCGGGGCGAAGGCGGTCTGGTTCCAGCTGGGCGTGGTGGACGAGGCCGCCTACGGGCGGACCCGGGAGGCCGGGCTGGCCATGGTGATGGACAGGTGCCCGGCCATCGAGATCCCGCGCCTCGGTTAGGGCCTGTCCGTCTAGGCCGAGGGGCCGTCCAGCTGCGCGATGGTGGCGATGGACGGGCGGCGGCCCGCCCGCAGCCCGGCGGCCGCCGACTCGGCGTCGCGCAGGACGCGGACGGCGTTGTGCCAGGTGAGCTTCGCCAGGTCGGCCTCCGACCAGTGGCGGCCGAGGAGTTCGGCGACCAGGTTGGGGTAGCCGGCCACCGAGTCCAGGCCGTCCGGCAGGAAGGCGGTGCCGTCGAAGTCGCCGCCGATGCCGATGTGGTCGATGCCGGCCACCTCGCGCATGTGGTCGAGGTGGTCGGCGACGGTGGCCGGGGTGGCGATCGGGCGCGGGTTGGCGGCCTCGAAGGCGCGCTGGCGCTCCATGGCCGGCGGGGTGGTGTCCAGCGGGTGGAAGCCGTGGGCGCGCATGTTCCCGTCGGCGGCGACGGTCCACTCGATGGCGGCGGGCAGGATGAACTTCGGCACGAAGGTCGCCATCGCCACGCCGCCGTTGGCGGGCAGCTGGGCGAGCACGTCGTCCGGGATGTTGCGCGGGTGGTCGCAGACCGCGCGCGAGGAGGAGTGGGAGAAGACCACCGGCGCCTCGCTCACCCGCAGGGCGTCGCGCATGGTGTCGGCGGAGACATGCGAGAGGTCGACCAGCATGCCGAGCCGGTTCATCTCCCGGACGACCTCCTCGCCGAACCGGGTCAGCCCGCCGGCCGCCGGCTTGTCGGTCGCGGAGTCCGCCCACGGCACGTTGTCGTTGTGGGTGAGCGTCAGGTACCGGACGCCCAGCTCGTACAGGGCGCGCAGGGTGGCCAGCGAGCAGTCGATGGAGTGGCCGCCCTCGGCGCCCATCAGGGAGGCGATCCGGCCCTCGGCGCGGGCGGCCTCCATGTCGGCGGCGGTACGGGCCAGGCGCAGCCGGTCCGGGTAGCGCTCCACCAGGGCGTGGACGAAGTCGATCTGCTCCAGGGTGGCGCTCACGGCGTGGTCGCCGGCCAGCGAGGAGGGGACGTAGACGGACCAGAACTGGGCGCCGACGCCGCCCTCCGCGAGGCGGGCGAGGTCGGTGTGCAGCCGGTCGCTCTGGTCGGCGGCGAGGTCGAGCGCGCCGAGGTCGTACCCGGCCTGCTCGCGCATCGCCCAGGGGAGGTCGTTGTGGCCGTCCACCACGGGGGCGGTGCGCAGCAGGGCGCGGGCGCGGTCCAGCGGGGTGGGGGAGTCCAGGTCAGCGGTCATGCGTGCTGTTCTACCCCACGCCCGCGGGTGGCCGAACTACTTGCCGAAGCCGAAGGACGCGGAACCGGCCACCTTGGCGCGCAGCTTCCGGCCCTTCTCGGTGGCCTGGTTGTTCAGCTCGGCCTGGAAGTCGGTCATCTTCTCGGTGAGCTCGGGGTCGAAGGCGGCGAGCATCCGCACCGCGAGCAGGCCGGCGTTGCGCGCGCCGGCCACCGAGACGGTCGCCACCGGCACACCGGCCGGCATCTGGACGATCGACAGCAGGCTGTCCATGCCGTCCAGGTACCGCAGCGGCACCGGCACGCCGATGACGGGCAGCGGGGTGACCGAGGCGAGCATGCCCGGCAGGTGGGCCGCGCCGCCGGCGCCCGCGATGATCGCCTTCAGACCGCGCCCGTGGGCCTGCTCGCCGTACGCGACCATCTCGCGGGGCATCCGGTGGGCGGAGACGACGTCCACCTCGTACGGGACCTCGAACTCGTCCAGGGCCTGGGCGGCGGCCTCCATGACCGGCCAGTCGGAGTCCGAGCCCATCACGATGCCGATGAGGGGGTTGGTCATTCGGTGATCGTTCCTCGCAGGTAGGCGGCCGCGTGGCGGGCGCGCTCGCGGACGTCTTCGAGGTCGTCCCCGAAGACGTTGACGTGGCCGACCTTGCGGCCGGGCTTCACGTCCTTCCCGTACATGTGGATCCGCAGCCCGGGGTCGCGGGCCATGCAGTGCAGGAAGGGGTGGTACATGTCCGGGTAGTCGCCGCCGAGGACGTTGACCATGACGGTCCACCTGGCGCGCGGGCGGGGGTCGCCCAGCGGGAGGTCGAGGACGGCCCGCAGGTGGTTCTCGAACTGCGAGGTGACGGCGCCGTCCTGGGTCCAGTGCCCGGAGTTGTGCGGGCGCATGGCCAGCTCGTTGACGAGGATGCGGCCGTCGCGGGTCTGGAACAGCTCGACGGCGAGGTGGCCGACGATGCCGAGGTCCCCGGCGATCCGCAGGGCGAGCTGCTGGGCCTCGTCGGACAGGGCCGGGTCGAGGTCCGGCGCGGGGGCGGTGACCTCGGCGCAGACGCCGTTCTCCTGGACGCTCTCCACCACCGGGTAGGCGACGGCCTGGCCGCTGGGCGAGCGGACGACGTTGGCGGCCAGCTCGCGGACGAAGTCGACCTTCTCCTCGGCCAGCACCGCGACGCCGGCCAGGAACGGGGCGTGCGCCTGCTCCTCGTCGTCGACGACCCAGACGCCCTTGCCGTCGTAGCCGCCGCGGACGGTCTTCAGGACGACCGGGTAGCCGGTGCCCTCGTTCGCGAAGGCGGTCACGTCGGCCGGGTCGGCGACGAGCCGGTGCCGGGGGCAGGGCACGTCGATGGAGTCCAGCTTGGCCCGCATCACGCCCTTGTCCTGGGCGTTGACCAGCGCCTCCGGGCCGGGGCGGACGGCGATGCCGTCGGCCTCCAGGGCCCGCAGGTGCTCGGTGGGGACGTGTTCGTGGTCGAAGGTGATCACGTCGCAGCCGGCGGCGAAGGCGCGCAGGGTGTCGAGGTCTCGGTAGTCACCGAGGACGACGTCGGAGACCACCTGTGCGGCGGAGTCCTGGGGCGTGTCGGCGAGGAGTTTGAACCTGACCCCGAGCGGGATGCCCGCCTGGTGTGCCATGCGGGCCAGCTGCCCGCCACCGATCATGCCCACCACTGGAAAATTCACATTGCCCGGGGAAGTCACGCGGCCCAGGATATCCGGGCCGGTCGGGGGCGGTGGAGCCGCAGGTGGGGCCACTGGAGCGGACGCGCGTAGATGTCAACCTGGCGCCCTGGGGGCTGAGCCGTTCGATGGAAGCGGGTAGCCTGGACGGCTAGGTCCTGGTCTGCGCGGTCCGATCATGTGCGTGCACGCAGGGCTCAAGGGGCGGCCGCGCGACCGCGACCGGCCCTTTCGACCAGCAGGCACATGGAGGCACTCCGGTATGGCGACGAACGCGGCTTCGGAACCCTCACTCGCGCAGAAGCTGCGTGGGCTCAAGGGCGAAGTGGTGAAGTTCGGCATCGTCGGCCTGAGCGGCGTGGTGGTCAACTTCGCCGTGTTCTGGGTCTGCCTCAACGGCATGGGCCTGGCCTCGGTGCGGTCGAACATCGTCGCGACGGTGATCGCGATCGCGACCAACTACCTGGGCTACCGCTACTGGCTCTACCGGGACCGCGACGCCGCCTCCCGCAAGCGGGAGATCACGCTCTTCCTGGTCTACAGCGGCATCGGCATGCTGATCGAGACCGGCGTCCTCGGCTTCTCGGTGTACGTGCTCGACCTGCGCTCGCACTACGAGCAGATCGGCGCCAAGGTGATCGGCCTCGCCGTGGCCACCGTGTTCCGCTTCGTCTCGTACCGCACCTGGGTGTTCAAGGCCGTGCCGGAGACCGTCGAGCTGCCCGCCCAGCAGTCGGTGGGCGCCGCCGCCGGCCAGGAGCTGGCCGCGCAGGCCGAGCTGATGCTGGCCACCGAGCGGATCCGGCTCGCCAAGGCCGAGTAGGCCCCGCGGTCCTCGCACCGCCCTCGTACCCCGCGCAGCCCCGGCTCGCCGAACCCGGCCGCCGGGGCTCGCCGCATCCCCGGCCGTATCCCCCTGCCGGATCCTGCCGTGTCCCAGCCGGCCTCAGGCCCTCAGTCCTGGTGGCTGCGCCCGAGGAAGAGCGCGAACACCGCCGGCTTCAGCGAGAGCAGTTCGAGCCGCCCGCCGTCCGCCTCCGCGAGGTCGCGGGCGACGGCCAGCCCGATGCCGGTGGAGTTGCGCCCGCTGACCGCGCGCTCGAACACCCGGTTGCCGAGGTCCGGCGGCACGCCGGCGCCCTGGTCCTGGACCTCGACGACCACCGAGGTGCCGGAGGGCCGGATCCGCAGGGTGATCGTCCCGGCGCCGTGCATCAGCGAGTTCTCGATCAGGGTGGCCAGCACCTGGGCGACCGTCCCCGGGGTGCCGACCGCGGTGACCCCGTGCAGCCCCTCCAGGGAGAGCACCCGGCCCTGCTCCCGCAGCGTCGGGCCCCACTCCTCCACCTGCTGCTTGATCACCTCGTCCAGGTCGAAGGCGACGGCGGTGGGGCTGCGCGGGTCGCGCTGGGTGGTGAGCAGCCGCTGGACCACGTCGGTGAGCCGCTCGACCTGCTGGAGGGCGATGGTCGCCTCCTCCTTGACCGTCTCCGGCTCCTCGGCGAGGGCGGTGATCTCCTCCAGCCGCATGGAGAGCGCGGTGAGCGGGGTGCGCAGCTGATGCGAGGCGTCGGCGGCGAGCCGGCGCTCGGCGGTGAGCATCCGGGCGATCCGCTCGGCGCTGGTGTCCAGCACCTCGGCGACCCGGTCGAGCTCGGGCACCCCGTAGCGGCGGTCGCGCGGGCGCGGGTCGCCGGAGCCGAGCCGCTCGGCGGTCTCGGCGAGGTCGGTGAGCGGCCGGGCGAGCCGCTTGGCCTGCCAGACGGCGAGCGCCACCGCGGCCTGGACGGCCAGCAGGGCGACCACGCCGAGCAGCAGCAGGTTGTTGGCGATCTCGTGGTCGACGTCCTCGCGGGACTGCTCGACGGTGACGGTCTCGCCGCTGTTGCCGCGCTCGACGGCCTTCAGCAGGTGGTTCCCGGCCGGGCGCTCGCCGGCGGAGACCACCGGCTGGCCGGGCACCTGCACCTCGACGTAGCTGCCCTCGGTGACCTGGCTCTCGAAGGCCCGCCCGGTGACCGGCTCGCCCGCGGCGAGCCGGCTCTCGACCAGGGCGAGCACCCGGACGGCGGCGGCGTCCACCCGGTCCTGGGCCGAGTTGACGATGGTCCGCTTCTCGACCAGGGCGAGCGGCACGCAGAACACCACGACGACCACCAGGACGACGCCCAGCAGCGAGTTGATCATCCTGCGCTTCACGCTGCCGCTCCCCGGGGTGTTCCGCCGCCGCGGGCCGAGGGCCCGGTCTCCGTCAGGGTCAATTCTTCTCGAACCGGAACCCCACGCCGCGCACGGTGGCGATGTAGCGCGGGTTGGCCGCGTCGTCGCCGAGCTTCTTGCGGAGCCAGGAGATGTGCATGTCCAGGGTCTTGGTGGAGGTCCACCACGTGGTGTCCCAGACCTGCCGCATGATCTCCTCGCGGGTGACCACCCGGCCGGCGTCCCGGACCAGGACGCGCAGCAGCTCGAACTCCTTGGCGGAGAGGGTGAGCTCCTCGTCGCCGAGCCAGGCGCGGTGGGACTCGATGTCGATCTTCACCCCGTGCGCGCCGGTGGTGAGCTGGTCGACGTTGCCGCGCCGGAGCAGGGCCCGGACGCGGGCGAGCAGTTCGGCCAGGCGGAAGGGCTTGGTGACGTAGTCGTCGGCACCGGCGTCCAGGCCGACCACGGTGTCCACCTCGTCCGCGCGGGCGGTGAGCACCAGGACGGGGCAGCTCTTGCCGTCGGCACGCAGGCGGCGGCAGACCTCCAGGCCGTCCATCTCGGGCAGGCCGAGGTCCAGGACGACGAGGTCGACCTCCTCGGTGAGGCCGGCGGCGAGTGCGGTCGGACCGTCCTCGCGGACGAGCACCTCATAGCCCTCGCGTCGCAGGGCCCGGGCGAGCGGTTCGGAGATCGCCGGATCGTCCTCGGCGAGCAGCACACAGGTCATGTGGTGATGGTAGTCCGCCGGGGTATCCCCGTACGCCCTGTGAGGTAGTTCACAGAGCGTGATCGTTATACAAGGCCGCAATCGGGCTCAACAGGGCGCAACAGACCGGCCCTTCGGTGAAGAATCGCCTGTTGGATCTTGAAACCGAAGGAAGACACGCCCATCTACCATCGATAGATCGGGCAGATTTGTCGCCAACTTTGCCATTCACATACCTGATTCAAGACTTTTGTCATCTGATAGAGCCAAATGTCGCCACGTAGAGTGGTTTGGTCCACGTCCGCCGCCCACCCCCCTACGCGGACGCTGTCAGGCAAGGAACCACTACTCATGGCGTCTAAGACCCTGGACACCGACGCGACGTCGGCATCTCCCAGCGGCAAGACCTTCCTCGGGCATCCCCGAGGTCTCGCCACGCTGTTCATGACCGAGATGTGGGAGCGCTTCTCCTACTACGGCATGCGCGCCCTGCTCATCTACTACCTGGTCTCCGGTGGCGCCGACGCCGCCGTCGGCAGCCAGGGCGGCGGCCTCGCCATGAAGGCGACGACGGCGACGGCGATCTACTCCGTCTACGTCTCGATGGTCTACCTCATGGCCTACCCGGGCGGCTGGTTCGGCGACCGGGTCTGGGGCGCCCGCAAGACCGTCGCCATCGCCGGGTTCGTGATCATGTCCGGCCACATCGCGCTGGCCGTCCCGGGCCAGGCGGCGTTCTTCCTCGGCCTGCTCCTGGTCGCGCTCGGTTCCGGGCTGCTGAAGGCCAACATCTCCACGATGGTCGGCCAGCTCTACAACGGCCCCGAGGACCCGCGCCGCGACGGTGGGTTCACCGTCTTCTACATGAGCATCAACCTCGGTGCCTTCGTCGCCCCGTTCGTCATCGGGACGATCGGCAAGGAGTACAACTGGCATCTGGGCTTCGGTCTGGCCGCGATCGGCATGGCCCTCGGCCTGACCCAGTTCCTGCTCGGCAGCCGCCACCTGAACCCGGTGAGCAGCGAGGTCCCCAACCCGCTGCTGCCCGAGGAGCGCAAGCGCCTGCTGAAGAAGGCCGGCCTGACGGTGCTCGGCGTCGCCGCCTTCTACGGCGTCGTGGCCGGCCTGGGCGTCTACACGCTGAACTGGGCCCTCGTCCCGCTGACCATCGCCGGTCTGCTGATCCCGATCACCGTGCTGACCCGGATCAAGCGCGACAAGGACCTGACCGCCGACGAACAGTCCAAGATGTCCGCGTACATCTGGTTCTTCGCCGCGGCCGCGATCTTCTGGATGATCTACGACCAGGGCGGGTCGACGCTCTCCCTGTTCGCGGACAAGAAGACCGCCGACAACCTGTTCGGCTTCGGCTTCTCGGCCACCTGGTACCAGTCGCTGAACCCGCTGTTCGTGATGGCGTTCGCGCCGGTCTTCGCCTGGCTGTGGCTCTGGCTGTCCCGCCGGGACAAGGAGCCGAACACCATCGTGAAGTTCTCGATCGGCCTGCTCCTGGTCGGCGTCTCGTTCTTCGTCTTCATCATCCCGATGACCATGGCGGACAACGGCACCCTGGTCTCCCCGCTCTGGCTCGTCTCGATCTACCTGATCCAGACCATCGGTGAGCTCTGCCTCTCCCCGGTCGGCCTCTCGGTCACCACCAAGATGGCACCGCGCAAGTACGCCTCCCAGATGATGGGCGTCTGGTTCCTCGCCGTCACCGCCGGTGACTGCACCACCAGCCTGCTCTCGCTGGCCGGCGTCAGCCTCAACGGCACCGGGATCATCGCGATGCAGGCGTCGCTCGCGGCCCTCGCCGGGTTCGCCATCTTCACCTACCGCAAGAAGGTCCAGGCCCTCATGGGCGACGTGCACTGACGCCCGTCCCCGCCCGCTCCGGGGCCGCCGTGGATTCCAGGATCCGCGGCGGCCCCGAGTGCTTTTCCCGCTCGACAGGAGCCCGTCGGCCGTGCCTATGGTGCCCGGCATGACGACCCCCTCCTTACCCCGCCAGCTGGCCCGCACCCGGCGCTTCACCCTGGGCGTCCCCACCCGGCCCGAGCCCTCGGCGGACGGCGCCACCGTGCTCTTCCTGCGCGGCCGCTCCGGCACCGACCCGCTCGCCTGCCTCTGGGCCCTGGACACCGCCACCGGCCAGGAACGGCTGCTCGCCGACCCGGCCGCGCTGGGCGCCGACGAGGGCATCGCCGCCTACAGCACCGACGCCGCCGGCACGCTCGCCGCCTTCGCCCTGGACGGCGCCCTGTGGCTGGCCGACACCGCCGCCGGCACCGTCCGCGCCGTCCCCGTCCCCGGCCCGCCGCAGGACCCCAGGCTCGACCCGACCGGCCGCCGGATCGCCTACGTCCGCGGCGGCGCCCTGCGGGTGGTCGGCGTCGACGGCACCGACGACCGCCCGCTCGCCGAACCCGAGGCCGAGGACGTCTCCTACGGGCTCGCCGAGTACGTCGCCGCCGAGGAGATGCACCGCGACCGCGGCCACTGGTGGTCCCCCGACGGCACCGCGCTGCTGGTCGCCCGGGTCGACGACCGCCCGCTCGCCCGGCTGTTCCCGGCCGACCCCGCCGACCCGCACCGCCCGCCGCGCGCCGTCCGCTACCCGCTCGCCGGCACCGCCAACGCCGAGGTCACCCTGCGGCTGCTCGGCCTCGACGGCAGCGACACCGAGGTCCGCTGGGACCGCGCCGCCTTCGAGTACCTGACCGCCGCCGGTTGGGACGGCCACGGCCCGTACGCCGCCGTGCAGAGCCGCGACCAGCGCACCGTCCTTGTGGTGGCCGTCGAGCCGGACGGCACCACCCGGCCGCTCGCCGAGCGCCGGGACGCCCACTGGGTCGAGCTGCTGCCCGGCCTGCCCGCCCGCACCGCGGGCGGCGCCCTGGTGGACACCGCCGACCTCGGCGACACCCGGCACCTGACCGTCGACGGCGAACCGGTCACCCCGCCCGGGCTCCAGCTGCGCGCGGTGCTCGGCACGGAGGGCGAGCAGGTGCTGTTCACCGCCTCCGAGGAGCCCACCGAGACCCACCTCTGGACGTACGGACCGGACGGCGGCATCCGTCGACTGAGCGACGGCCCCGGGCTGCACACCGGCGTGCGGCGCGGCGGCACGCTGGTGCTCACCACCCGCACCCCCGGGCACCCCGGCGGCCGCTCCACCGTCCTGCGCGAGGGCCGCCCGGCGCTCCCGCTCACCTCGTACGCCGAACCGCCCGTCGTCACTGCCGCGCCCGAGCTGCTCAGGCTCGGCCCACACGCCCTGCGCGCCACGCTCTTCCTCCCCGCCGGCCACCGCCCCGGGGACGGCCCGCTGCCCGTCCTGCTCGACCCGTACGGCGGGCCCGCGACGCAGAAGGCCACCACCGGCGGCCTCTGGTGGGACCAGGTCTCCCAGTGGTTCGCCGACCAGGGCTTCGCGGTCCTTGTGGTGGACGGCCGGGGCACCCCCGGCCGCGGGCCGCGCTGGGAGAAGGCCGTGTACGGCGACAAGGCGACGCTCCCGCTGGCGGACCAGGTCGAGGGCCTGCGGGCGGCCGCCCGGCTGCGGCCCGGGCTGCTCGACCTCGACCGGGTCGGCATCCGCGGCTGGTCCTACGGCGGCTACCTCGCCGCCCTCGCCGTATTGAGGCGCCCGGACGTCTTCCACGCCGCCTCCGCCGGAGCCGCCCCCACCGACTGGCGGTTCTACGACACCCACTGGCAGGAGCGCTTCCTCGGCCACCCCGACGAGCATCCCGAGCACTACGACAGCGGCTCGCTGATCGCCGAGGCGCCGAAGCTGAGCCGCCCACTGCTGCTGATCCAGGGCCTCGCCGACGACAACGTCTACCCCGCCCACACCCTGCGGCTCTCCGCCGCCCTCCTCACCGCCGGCCACCCGCACGAGGTCCTCCCCCTACGCGCCACCGGCCACCGGCCCACCGACGAGGCGGTGGTGGAAAACCTGCTGCACCACGAACTGCACTTCCTGCGCCGCTCGTTGGGCCTGGAGTGATCAGCACCGCGCCACCGAACGCCTGCCCAGCGAACGGGCCGGTGCCTACGATCAGGGAGGCATGTGATGCCGTCGAGCGTGCCCGGCTTCGCTGAGCTGCTTGAGCAGTGCCGGCGGTCCGCCGTCCATCTGGAGCTGCGGGACTCGTACGCCCCGACGGATCGGTTCGAGGCCTGGCAGCGCGGTGGGCGGATCAACTGGGAGGACCAGGCGTCCTGGTGGCATCCCTATGACCAGTTGATCACGGACGCCGTGGCGCGGGGCGTGGTCATTCGCCGAGCCCGGGTGGTCTCCGAGCCCGTGTCCGAGTACATCCGGTGGGAGCACTACGTCACCCACGCCAACGTCACGGCCGGCGAGCAGGTCCGCTGGCTGCCACGGCGGCAGGCCACGAGCATCCCCCTGCCCGGGAACGACTTCTGGCTGTTCGACGGTGCGCTGCTTCGAGTGCACCACTTCTCCGGGGACGGCGCCGTGGTCGAGGACGAGATCACGACAGAGCCGGACGCCGTGACGCTGTGCACCACCGCGTTCGAAGCAGTCTGGGAGCGAGCGCTCCCGCACCATCTGTACGAGATCTGACGAAGACCGGCTCCATGCCCGCGAGGCCCTCGCCCTGGGTGGGCGAGGGCCTTCGCGTGTTTCAGTACTGCTCGTCGCGCGCCTCGGGGCGGGGCATCCTGAGGGTCGCGAGGACGCCGAGGGCGAGGAGGCCTGCGCCGACGAAGAACCTCACGGCTGCCCTCCCTCGTCGTCATCGTCCAGTTCGCGGAGCAGGCGGAGGAGGTTGAGCAAAGTGCTCACCGGAGCGTTCCCGAAGTCGATCAGGATGCGCCCGTCGATGGTGGTCTCGCCCGGCGAGGCGGACCCCCAGAGGAGCCCGTGCGGCAGGCCGCGCCTGTGCAACTCGCCCAGAAGGGCCATGAGGTGGGGTTTGGTGTAGTCGCGCATCCGGGGGTCCTCCGGCAGGACGGGGTAGCCGGTCACGCGCGGCAGTCCAGCTCGTACCAGATGGATTTGCCGCGCTTCTGCGGGTCGACGCCCCAGCGGTGGGTGAGGCCCTCCACGAGTTGGAGGCCCCGGCCGGACTCGGCGGAGTCGGCGGGGGTTCGCCGCCGGGGGAGGGCGTCGCTCTCGTCGGAGACGGTGACCCGGAGGGTGCGGCCGAGGACGGAGAACCAGACGACGGGCGCGGGGGTGTCGCCGTGCCGCCAGGCGTTGACGACGAGCTCCATCAGGGCGAGTTCGGCGTTGAAGATGCTGTCGGCGTCCCAGCAGCCGCTACGGGTCATCGCGTCCCGCAGGGCTTGGCGGGAGAGGGTGAGCGAGGGGGTGTTACGGGTGCACACGGGAACCTCCGTGAGGCTGTGGCGTGGGGAGGGGATGACGGTCGTCGCCGTGAGCCAGGCCGGGGCGGCGGTTGCTCTTCGGCGTGCGGGCAGCAGGCGCCTACTGCCGTGGATGCAGGCATTACTGACGATCCGTCGGATCGAGCTGTGAACGACGATAGCGCATCCGCTCTTTAATTAAATTCGAACGAGAGAAGTGTCCTCCCATCGGGGGACGCGCTTCGCCGAGCCCGGATGGATCCACCGGCAACCGGCGCGGCACACTGGCCTCTGCACCTGTTGAGAGGACGCCATGGCCCTTCGAGTCCCCACCCTCCGTCAGCGGCGCCTCGGCGCCGAACTGCGGAGGATGAGAGAGCAAGCCGGCTTCGGCGGCAGCCACCTTGCCCGTCTGCTTGGGGTGACTGCTGCCTTGGTGAGTCAGATGGAGAATGGGAAGTCGGCTGTCAGCGACGAACGTCTGCGTGAGATCGCGGCGGCCTGCGCGTGTGGCAACGAGCCTCTGATCGCCGCGCTCGCTGACATGACCCGGGAGCGAGAAACTGGCTGGTGGGAGGAGTACAGCCCGAGTCTGACCAGCGACCTGCTCGATGTGGCGGCGATCGAGGCCCATGCCCGGCGGATCGCCACCTACTCGATCACCTTCCTGCCCGGACTGCTTCAAACTCCCGCCTACGCCGCTTCGGTGTTCGCCCGTGCGATCCCGCCATTGCCGCAGGCTGACGTCAATCTCCGCCTCGCCTTCCGCCTGCGGAGGCAGCAGATCATCCGCAACGACGCTACGCCCTACACTGCGTTCATCCATGAAGCCGCACTGCGGATGCAGTTCAGCGGGCCAGAGGCACTTGCCGAGCAACTCGGCGCCCTCATTGACCATTCCGAGAGCCCTGGCATCTCAGTTCGGGTCGTGCCGTTCAAGATCGAATCGCTGCCCGGCCCCAGCGAGAACTTCGTCTATATCGCCGGTCCGGTGCCCGAGTTGGACACAGTGCAGATCGACATCAGCTTCGGGTGTCCGCTCTTCGATGCACCCTCCGACCTTGCAAGCTACCGCGAGATCCTCGATCGAATGGCGTCCGTAGCCCTCTCCGAAGATGACTCGCGCGACTTCATCCGATCCATCAAGAAGGAGATAGAGGGCAATCATGAGTAGCCCCGCATGGCAGAAGTCCAGTTACTCCGGCTCCAGCAACGCATGCGTTGAGGTCCGGGCTGCCGACGGGGTAGTTGAGCTCCGGGAGTCCGATGAGGGAGACGTCATCGTCCGCACCACGTCCCTCAAGTTCGCCACGTTCCTCCAGGGCGCCAAGGCCGGCGAGTTCGACCACCTCACCGCCACCCCCTGAGCAGCACGTCGCCCCGTCGAGCGTTGTTCTCCGGTGTGTGCGGGCCGTTCGCCGCGAGGCGGGCGGC
>NZ_JBHVEU010000129.1:0-19898 GCF_042802075.1 Kitasatospora sp. NPDC057518 | reverse complement strand
GTCCCGGGACCCGCCCCCACCGCCGACAGCGCGCTCCGGCTACCTCCGCTCGTCCTCGATCAGCCCGAACTCCTGCATCAGCTCGCCGATCTCGGTGGCCTCCAGCCGGCGCAGCAGCCGCTTGCGCAGGAACTCCGGCCCGGGCAGGTCGAGTTCGGCGCCGTCCCGGAGCCGGGTGGTGGCGGCGAGCAGCTTGCGCACGTCGTAGGTGGAGTTGAACACCTCGGGCACGCCGCGCTCGACGTCGAGCAGCCGGTAGACGGCCTCCATACCGGTGCGCACGGAGTACTCGGTGGTGAAGATGCAGTCCCGGGTGGTCTCCGCGAACTGGCCGATGAAGGCGAAGTTGACGGCGCCCTCCGGCACCACGTCCGGCCGGTCGCCCGCGTGCCGGGGCAGGAAGAAGGACGTCACGTACGGCATCATCACCGGCACGCAGCGGGCGGCGTTCGCGGCCAGGTCGGGGATCTCGCCGACCGGGACGCCCAGGTGGTACAGCCACTCCTGGGTGATCTCCTCACCCGTGCAGTCCTGCATCGGCTTCTTCACGAAGTCGCCGGGTCGGTCGACGAACAGCGAGTAGACCCAGACCACGATCCGGTCGGCGGGCTGCTGCTTGAAGTGCGGCTGGCGGTTGACCGTCCAGCTCAGCAGCCAGGAGGAGTCCCGGGCGGTGACGATGCCGCCGGTGACCACCCCGCCGCCGAACGGGTCGCGCCGGGCGACCTTCTGGATGTAGCGCGGGATGCGCGGGTCCAGGGTGGTGACGGTCGCCGACTCCCACTTGCTCTCCGGGATGTTGCCGCAGAACACCTCGGGGCGGCCGAAGGCCGGGTCCTTGGCGGCGATCCGGCGCCACAGGTCCCAGGCCGGGGCGGGGCCCTCGTCCAGCCGGGCCGGGGTGTGCTGGTCGCCGTCGTCGGAGTTCTCGGTGAGCGAGCCGATGGTGGTGAACACCAGGTCGTCCGGGCCGAGGTCCACCCCGCCCTCCCGGCCGGCCTCCCGCCAGTGGATCCGGGTGGCCTGCTTGCGGCCGGGGGGGCCGTCGCTGCCGGGGGCGAGGTCGAAGTCGATGTCGGTGACCTCGACCTCGTAGCGGAACCGCACGCCCTGGTCCGTCAGCCAGCGGGTCAGCGGCAGGACCATCGACTCGTACTGGTTGTACTTGGTGAACTTCAGCGCGGACAGGTCCGGCAGGCCGCCGATGTGGTGGATGAAGCGGTGCAGGTAGAGCTTCATCTCCAGCGCCCCGTGCCACTCCTCGAAGGCGAACATGGTGCGCCAGTACAGCCAGAAGTTGCTGTCCAGGAAGTTTCGCGAGAAGACCTCGTCGATCCGCTTGCCCTCCAGCTCCTCCCGGGTCGCGAGGAAGACCCGGACCAGGTCCTTCTGCGCCTTGTCGTCGAGCGCGAACAGGCCGTCGGTGCGCGCGTCCTGGCCCCGCCGCTCGGTGACCCGCTGGAGCGAGAAGTTGGGATCGTCCTTGTTGAGCCAGTAGAACTCGTCGAGGACGGAGGCGCCCTCGACCTCCAACGAGGGCACCGAGCGGAAGAGGTCCCACAGGCACTCCATGTGGTCCTCCAGCTCGCGCCCGCCGCGGACCACGAAGCCCTTCTCGGGCACCTCGATCCCGTCCAGCGCGCCGCCGGCCAGCTTCAGCCGCTCCAGGACCGTGATCCGCTCGCCGGGCACCTGGCCGTCCCGGACCAGGAACGCCGCCCCGGCCAGCGCGGCGAGCCCCGACCCGACGAACCAGGCCCGCTTGCGGTCGGCCCCCTCGGGCTTCCTCGGCCGGGCGAACGCCTCGTAGTTGCCGCTGCTGTAGTACAAGCCCGTGCTCCCTAGAACGTTCGACATCGAACCGCCCGGCGGGCATGCCGAATCCCGGCGGGCCGTCTCCATCCACCCATCCGGCGGTGATCTTCGCCCGCTGAGTAGGCCGAACGGGTGAGACGCGGGTGGTCCCGGCGGCGCGGGAACCCGGCGGGCCGCGTATGGAGTGCGTTGGGAACGCCCTCCGGGACGTCAGGAAGCCGTCAAGGAGCGCAGGTCAGCCCCGGCACGGCGGTTGGCTGGACGACGACGGAGAACACGACCACACGAGGACGGAACATGCACGGCAACGGGCGGCACGAGGACGGCGCGGCACCCAGGGTGGTGGTCGGGGTCAGCGGCTCGCTGGGGAGCCTGGCCGCACTGCACCGCGGCGCCGCCGAGGCCCGCGACCGCGGCGCCGTCCTGGTGCCGGTGCTCGCCTGGGAGCCCCCCGGCGGCGAACACGGCTACCGGCGCTCGCCCTGCCCGCCGCTGCTCGCCGCCGTCCGGGAGGCCGCCGACCAGCGGCTGCGGGACGCCCTCGACGCGGCCTTCGGCGGCGCCGACCCTGGCGTGCCGATGCGCCCGGTGCTGGTCCGCGGCGACACCGGCCCGGCCCTGCTGCACATCGCCGACCGGCCGGACGACCTGTTGGTCCTCGGCCACAGCGGCGGCCCGCTGCGCCGCCGGCTGCGGCGCGCGGTGCCCGCGTACTGCGCCCGGCGGGCCGGCTGCCCGGTGCTCACCGTCCCGGCCCCCGAGCTGCTGCACGACCTGGAGGCCCTGCACCGCCGCACCCGCTGGCACCTGCCGGTCGGGCCCGCGCCCGAACTCCTCGCGGCGGAGCGGTAGTCCGCGGTGCGGATGTACTCGGCCCGCCCCGGCGGCACCCGCTACCACCCCGTGCTGGAGCGGCTGTCGGCCGGCACCGCGGGCAGCGTGGCGCTGCTCGCGGGCGGCGGAGTGGCGCTGGTGCTCGGCGTCCTCGGCGAACTGCACTCGGGCCCGTTGCCGTACGTCGGCTACCTGGCGCTGTGTGCCCTGGTCGGCCGCCGCTCCCGGCCGGCGGCCGCGCCGCTGATCGGCCTGGCCGCCTGGCTCTGCCGCAACGCCTTCGCCGAGCACCACCACGGCGAACTCGGCTGGGCGGGACCGTGGGTGGAGGCCGGGCACTACGCGGTGTTCACCGCCGCCGCCCTGCTGGCGGCCCTGCCCGCCGCCCTCCCGCGCCGCTCGGTGCGGGTGGCGCTGCTGCGCCCGGACCGCCCGGTCTGAGGCGCGGCCCGTGAACGGTCCGCCCGTACGGACGGACCGCGCCGAGGAACCGGGGCTCCGGCCGGTATCCGGAGCCCCCCGGTGAACCGGTGGGGACAGGTGGCCGGGCGCGCGGAGCGGTCGACGGTTCGGACAGCGGGCCCGCCCGTACGGACGGGCCCGCCGCGACCGCCCCGCGCGCCCCGGTCACAGGCGCGTCCCGGTCGGGACGCGTGGGACGGGTGGGGACGCGCGGGGGACGCGCGCCTACAGCGTGAGCATCGTGCGGTGCGCCACGGTGGTGTCCCGCAGGGGTTTGAGCGCGAGCCGGACCAGGGCCAGGGCGTTGTCGTCCCCGGCGATCCGGTTGGCGCTCAACTCGCCGCAGGACAGGCACTGGTGGATGATCATCCACTCGCCGTCGGCGCGGACCGACAGGCTCAGCACCGTCATCCGGCCGCCGCAGCCGGCCGCCCGGTCGCCGGGTGTCCGGCCGTCGACATGACGGCTGGCCAGGCAGTTCGGACAGTGATTGCGGTGGGCGGTGCCGGGGGCGTCCAGCGGGACGTCCAACCGGCAGTCCACGCAGCGGAAGGCGTGCGCCCGGTGCCCGCCCTGCCCGTGCAGGACGTCCTTGTACCGCTGCGGGCGGCGGTCCCGCCGACCCCCGCCGCCGGTGTTCTTGCGTCGTGGCATGGTTCGGTCCTCCCTCTTCCGGGCGCGCTTCAGAGGGTGCCGAACGCTTCGAGCGGGAACGGCGGTTGGGCGAGCGGACGGACGGCCATCCGCATCAGGACGAGCTGGTTGTCGTCCGTGCAGACCGGGGTGGACGTCAGCTCGTCGCAGCGCACGCACCGGTGGACGACCGTCCAGTCGCCGGTGCGCAGCACGGCGATGGCGATCGGCGACATCCGGCCCAGGCAGTCGCTCGGCCCGCCCTCGACGTGGTCGAGGACGTGCTGGGAGTGCAGGCAGGACGGGCAGTGGTTGCGCCGCGTGCCGTCGGCGGCGTAGGTGGAGACGGTCAGACCGCACCAGGTGCAGGCGAAGGTGGAGGTCTTCAGAACGGGGGGAGTGCTGGAGGTGCTGGACACCCGGGGTGCTCCTTGCTGGGGGGTTCGTGCAGTGGCAGCAAGAGCAGGCCGAGCGGCCTCGACTGGTCGTCAGGCGATGCTCGTCAGACGGTGGTCGTCGGACGGTGGCGAGGCGCACTCGGCGCGATCCGGGACATCAAGACACCCTCTCCGGTCGGGCGGCAGCCCGGGTCGATCGGTACGGAACGGCGTCAGCCTAACCACGCCGGTCGCACCGGCGCCAACGGTTTTCTCCCCGCTCCGGCCCTCGCCGCGGCGCCGGACATAAGGGCGCGCACGATGTCGGTATGGAGGTGACCAGGATGCCGTCGGCGCTCGGTCCCGGCCCCGGCCCTGCCGACGGTCCGGGCTCCCGGTCAGTCGTCGGCGGGCAGCTCCGCCGGGACGGCGAGCACGTCGACCAGGGCCTCGCCGCGCAGGACGGTGAGCGGGAGCGGGCGGCCGATCGCGTCGGCCAGCATCAGGCGCTGGAGGGCCTGGGCGCTGCCCATCGGCTCCCCGGCGGCAGTGAGCAGCAGGTCGCCCTCGTGCAGCCCGGCGCGGTCGGCGGGCGCGCCGGGCACCACCTCGACGATCCGCAGACCGGTGGGCTGTCCGGTGCGGTGGCGCAGGGCGGGCGGCAGGGGCGCGGGCACCCCGGCGAGGCCGAGGTAGGCGCGGCGGATCCGGCCGTCGGCGAGCAGCGCGGCGACGATCCGGCGGCTGGTGGCGTCGATCGGGACGGCCAGGCCGAGCCCGTTCCCGGCCACCGCCGTGGTGATGCCGACCACCCGGCCGTCCGCGGTGGCCAGTGCGCCGCCGGAGTTGCCCGGGTTGAGCGCGGCGTCGGTCTGGATCACGTTGTCGATGACCCGCACCGCGCTGCCGGAGCGGGCCGGGATCGAGCGGCCCAGCGCGCTGACCACGCCCGCCGTGACCGACCCGGCCAGGCCCAGCGGGTTGCCGACGGCCACGACCAGCTGCCCGACCCGCAGACCGGTCGCCTCGCCGAGCGTCACCGGCGACGGCGTGGGCCCGTCGGCGCGCAGCACGGCCAGGTCGGAGAGCGGGTCGGCACCGATGGTGTGGAAGGGGGAGGTGGTGCCGTCGGCGAAGGCCAGCGTCCCGGCGTCGGCGTGGCCGACCACATGGGCGTTGGTGAGCAGGAACCCGTCCTCGGTGAAGACCACCGCCGAGCCGAGCGCGGTGCTGAACCAGCCGCCCCGGCCGCGCCGGGGCGCCTGGAGCGCGGCGACCCGCGGGGTCAGCGCGGCGGCGACGGAGGTGACGACCCGGGAGTAGGCGTCCAGCGGCGCTTCCGCCTCGGGGACCGGGCCCGGCCCGGGGAGCGTGTCGGCCATGGTGCTCACCCCTCTCGCGGGCGCGGTTCTCACGATGGCACCAGATGGCAACAACGGTGGGGCGCCCGGTCTTCCGGGCCTGCCGCCGGCGCCGTCCTGACGCTTTCTTGACGTGCGGAAAATGCCCAAGAGAAGGAAAAGCGAGCGTATAGTCCGAGTAAAGCCGCAGTCGTGGGAGGGCCGATGGAAACGACCGTGCCGGAGCCTGACCGGCGGGACTCGCCGGTCTCACCGAACTCGTTGAACCCACCGGAATTACCGGATTCGCCGGTCTCGGCGGGCGACCCGGCCGCGCCGGGTGCCCTCGACCCGCTGCTGCGCCCCACCCGGGAGGCGCTGCTGGCCCGCCGCGCCCACCCGGCCCCGCGCTGGAAGCGCCTGCTGCAGCCGGGCCCGTCCGGTCCGGCGGCCTGGATCCGGCCGGAGGCCGACGCCCAGGCCGAGCGCCTCGGACGCCGTACGCCCGGCACCGAGCACGTCCTGCTCGCCCTGCTGGCCGTGCACGAGGTGGCCCGCCACGAGCCGCGGCCGGTGGAGGAGGACGGCGCCGGCGAACTGCTCGCCGGTCTCGGTCTCGACTACGTCACGGCGCACGCCGCGCTCGACTCCGGCGAGGTGACGCTGCCCGCCGACCCTCGCTCGGTGGAGGCCTACCTGGCCGACGTCGCAGGTCAGGGCACTGATCGGTTGCTCCGGGCGTTGCTGGAGGAGGACACCCGGGCCCGACGCCTGGTCGACGCCCTGCGGGGCTGAGGGCTACGCGCCTGGGGCCCGCGTGGCCGCGACACCGAGAAGCCGAGAAGAAGGGACACCCCGATGCACGTCACCCTCGCCGAGGAGCTGATGCTGCTCTCGCTGGACG
Organism: Kitasatospora sp. NPDC057518; assembly: GCF_042802075.1. NCBI lineage: Bacteria > Bacillati > Actinomycetota > Actinomycetes > Kitasatosporales > Streptomycetaceae > Kitasatospora > Kitasatospora sp. NPDC057518. Next base: position 13,533 of record NZ_JBHVEU010000129.1, on the reverse strand, counting down.
ACGAGTCCGGCGTGGCGAAGGACGCCGCCACCGCCGCCTGGGCCGCCGCGGGCGGCATCCTGGCCGAGCTGGTGCTGGCCGAGCGGGTCGCGATCGACGAGGGCCGGCTCACCGTCACCGACCGCACCCCGACCGGCGAACCGCTGGTGGACGGCCGGCTGGCCCGCCTCGACGAGTGGGCCGCCGGACGCCGCTCCGGCAAGGCCAAGGCGGCCGACTGGCTGACCAGGGACCGGTCGACGGTGGTCGCCGACACCGTCGCGCGGCTGTGCGAGCGCGGCCTGGTGGTCGAGGAGCGCCGCCGCGCGCTGGGCATCTTCCCGGTCCGCCGCTACCCGGAGGCGGACGGCGGCGCGGAGCGCGAACTGCGCACGCGGCTGGCCGCGGTGGTGCTGGACGGCGCCGAACCGGACCTGCGCACCGCCGCCCTGGTGGCCCTGCTGCACGGCTCCCGGCTGCACGGGCTGGCCTTCCCCGAGCTGCCCCGCAAGCAGGTCGAGCCGCGCTTCGCCGAGATCGCCGCCGGTGACGGGGCGGCCGATTCCGTCCGCGAGGCGATCCGGGCCGTGCAGCTCACCATGGCCGCCGTCACCATCGCGACCACCGTGGCGGCGACCACCGCGGCCACCATGTGAGTGCGTCGGGCGGGTCGGGCACGGCCCGCCCGCCCGCGTGCGCCGTACCGCTCAGAGCACCGCGGCGCCGAGGGTGATCGAGCCGAGCACCACCAGCACCCCGAGCGCGAGGAACCCGTACTCCAGCCCCGCGCGCTCCCGCCCGTCCACCAGCACCTGCCGAGGGTCCGCCGGGTCGTAGCGGACCGGGACGAAGCCGCCGTCCGGCAGCGGGTGGCGGGCGGTGGAGGGGACGGGGGAGAAGACCTCGACCACCCGGCCGTCCTCGGTCTCGAACTGGAGCAGCGGCCGCGGCGGCAGCGCGCGGTCCTCCGGCGCCGCGGCGCGCTCGCGCACCAGCGCCCGCACGGGGACGCCGACCCGGCGCAGCCGCCGCAGTTCGCGCAGGCCGACCACCCCGGCGAGGTAGGCGACCACGCCGCCCAGCGCACCGAACACCACCACGGCGAACCCGGCCGTACCGCCGCCCATCGCCGCCTCCCTCTCCGACCGTCCGACCCCGACCGATCCTGATCGACCCTGTCCGAGGCTGTCCGAGGCTCCCCCAGGGCTCCAGTATCGCGCGGGGAGGCACTCTTGACGCCTCGGAATGGTCCAGTCCACTCTGGGCGACGGCATGTTCCTGTCGCCACCGGCCCCGTCCTCCGGCCGGCCCCGACCACCGCAAGGAGCACCGTCCGTGACCAGGCGCCCCGTTCTCCTCGCCGCGCTCACCGTCCTCACCCTCGGCAGCGCCGCCCCCGCGGCCGTGGCCACCGACTCCGCCGCCCCGGCGGCCGTGGTCAAGGTCGGCACCGCCAAGCAGCTCCAGAGCGCGCTCGCCGCCGCCGCGCCCGGCCAGACCATCCAGCTCGCCGACGGTACCTACACCGGCACCTTCAAGGCCACCACCCCCGGCACCGCCGCCGCCCGGATCACCCTCACCGGCTCGGCGAAGGCCGTCCTCACCACCCCCACCGGCGGCGGCTACGGCCTCCACCTCGACGGCGCGAGCTACTGGACCGTCCAGGGGCTGACCGTCACCGGGGCCCAGAAGGGGATCATGGCCGACTCCGCCGACTATGTGGTCCTCGACGACGTGACGGTCCACCACACCACGATGGAGGGCGTGCACTTCCGCAACTCCAGCGCCCACGGCACGCTGCGCGGCTCGCGCATCCACGACACCGGCCTCAGCCGGGACGGCATGGGCGAGGGCGTCTACGTCGGCACCGCCAACACCCTGACCGACCACAGCGACTACGTGCGGATCACCGGGAACACCTTCGGCCCGAACATCGGCGCCGAGAACGTCGACCTCAAGGAGGGCACCGTCGGCGGCCTCGTCTCCGGCAACACCTTCGACGGCGACGGCCTCACCGGGCGCAACTACGACGACTCCTGGGTCGACGTGAAGGGCAACGGCTACGTCATCGAGAACAACACCGGCCGGCGCACCACCGACGACGGCTACCAGGTCCACAGCGTCCGGCCGGGCTGGGGCTGCGGCACCGTCTTCCGGGGCAACCGCTCCGACCTCACCGGCGCCACCGGCCCGGACCGCTACGCGATCGACGTGACCGACTACGACGCGGCGAACTGCACGGTGACGATCGGCGCGGGCAACACCGTCACCGGGGGCCGGGGGCTGGTGAACCCCGGCATCCCGGTGGGCTGAGGCCGGACCCTACAGGTCCCCGAGCGGCACCTTCGGGTCGGCCAGCGCCTTGGTGTCCACCACCCGCCCCGAGCGCACCAGTTCGCGGATCGGGTCGGTGACGTCCCAGACGTTGACGTTCATCCCCGCGAGCACCCGGCCGCCGGAGAGCCAGAACGCGATGAACTCGCGGGTGGCCGGGTCGCCGCGGAACACCACCCGGTCGTAGCCGTCGGGCTCGACGTAGCCGACGTACTCCATGCCAAGATCATATTGATCCGTGAAGAAGTACGGGACCCGGTCGTACACCGCGTCCGGCTGCCCGAGCAGCGCGCGGGCGGCGGTCTGCGGCTGGTTGAGCGCGTTGGCCCAGTGCTCGACCCGGACGTGCCTGCCGAACAGCGGGTGGTAGGCGTTGGCGACGTCGCCGGCCGCGTACACGTCCGGGTCCGAGGTGCGCAGGTGCTGGTCGGTCTTGATCCCGTTGTCGACCTCCAGCCCGGCCGCCTCGGCGAGGCCGGTGGCGGGGGCGATGCCGATGCCGACGACCACCGCGTCGGCCGCCACCGTCGTGCCGTCGGCGAGCCTGACGCCGGTCACCGAGCCGCCCTCGCCGGTCAGTTCGGCCACCTTCACACCGAGGCGCAGGTCCACGCCGTGCTCCCGGTGCAGGTCGGCGAAGACCTGGGCGACCTCCCGGCCGAGCACCCGCAGCAGCGGCAGTTCCAGCGCCTCCAGCACCGTCACCTCGGCGCCCGCCTCGCGGGCCGCGGCCGCCACCTCCAGCCCGATCCAGCCCGCGCCGATCACCGCGATCCGGGCCCCGGGTCGCAGCGCCGCCCTGATCCGGTCGCTGTCCTCGACCCGGCGCAGGTAGAGCACCCCGTCCTGGTCCGCGCCGGGCACCGGCAGCCGGCGCGGCACCGAGCCGGTGGTCAGCAGCAGCTTGGCGTACTCCACCTGGCCGTCGTCGGCGAGCGTCACGGTGTGCCCGGCCGGGTCGATCGCGGCCACCGCCGTGCCCAGCCGCAGCGTGACGTCGTGCTCCGCGTACCACTGCGGCGGGTGGACGTAGATCTTCTCCCTGGGCGTCTTGCCCTGCAGGTAGCCCTTGGACAACGGCGGCCGCTCGTACGGGCGCTCGTGCTCCTCGCCGATCAGGACGATGCCGCCCCGGTACCCGGCCTCGCGCAGCGCCTCGGCCGCCTTCGCGCCGCCCAGGGACGCCCCGACGACGACGATCGGGCGCTGCCGCCCGCCGTCCGCTCCGGTGGTCCCGGTGTCCGTGCCCGCCATGCTCGACTCCTCGTTCTCCGGCCGTGGTCGGGGTCAGCCTGCCGCCGTCCGGGTGGTCTGTCGAGACCGCGCCTGGCGCGCCGCGCCGCGCTCGCCCGTACGAGTGAACGCGGGCGTCGCGAGGGTCCCGTGCGGGCCTCAGGCCGTCATCGCCTCCCTGACCAGCGCGGTGTCGGTGAACTGCTCGAAGCGCACGATCCGGCCGCCGCGCACGGTGAAGTGGTGGGCGACCCGCACCGCGAGCGGTTTTCCGGTGGCCCTGTGGACGGCCGTGTAGCGGGCCAGGACCACGACGTCCTCGCCGTCCACCACGTAGCTGTCGTCGTGCGCCGTCCAGTCGTTCCAGTCGGCGGCCAGCCGCTCCATCACGTTGGTGGTGACGCCCTTCGGGGTGCGGTAGGTGCCGCCCAGCGGGAAGCCGGCCATCTCGGTCCACTCCACGTCCTCGGCCAGGGTGGCGCGCAGCGCGGCCAGGTCGCCCCGGGCGGAGGCCAGGTACTGGCGGCGCACCACGTCGGCGGGGGACTGCGACTCCGCGAAGGAGGCGACGTCCCGGGGGATCTCGATCACCGTCCGCTCACCCCCACGCCATCTCGCCCATGACGACCTTGGTGCCGATGTCCACCGCGATCCGCAGCCCCAGCGTCGGGAAGCGCCGCTCCAGCGCCTCCTTGGCGGCGGCCGCGTCCGCGGCCCGGCCGATCTCGGTCTCGAAGGCGCGCAGGTAGGCCCGGGTGTGGTCGACGGCGTTCAGGTCCGTGGGCGCGCCGGCGATCCGGTGGCCGGCCGCCACCCAGGTCGGGTGGAGCGCCTCGATACCGTCCAACAGGTCGATCCAGGCGGCCCGTTGGGCGGAGGTCGGGGTGTCGGCCGTCCACACGTGCAGCCCCTCGAAGAGCAGCACCCCGCCCAGCACGGCCCGGTGGTGGTGCTGCCAGAGGTAGTGCCGGTCCGGCAGGTGGAAGTCGGCGCCGCGCAGCTCGAAGCGGTGGCCCTCGAAGACCAGCTCGTCCCCGTGCAGCACCTCGGGCCGCACCAGCCGGGTGGGCAGCTCGGGGCCCAGGTGGGCCCAGGCGCGCAGCTTGGACTCGTACGTCTCCTGGATGTGCTCGACGGTCGTGGCGGTGGCCAGGAAGCGGGCCCGCGGGAAGGCGTCCTGGACCTCCTGGGCGCCGAAGTAGAAGTCCGGGTCGCCGTGGCTGACGAAGACCGTGGTCAGCTCCTTGCCGCTCGCCCTGATCCGCTCCACCAGCCGGCGCCCGTCGGAGCGGGTGAACCCGGCGTCCACCAGCAGCGCGTCCTGCGGGCCGGTGACCAGGACGGAGGTCTTGTTGAGCGAGCTGTCGGGGCTGTCGATGATCTCGAAGTCGAGTGCGCTCATGCTTCTTTCGTCCTTCCTCGGGCCGGTCACGCCTCGCGGTCAGCATCACCGGTCCGCGCCCCGTCCGCATCCGGAAGGCCTAGGGCGTGTCTTCAAACTCCCGTCGTCCGCCCGGAGGGCGGGCGGGGCGGCGTTGGGGTGCGTGCATCGCAAGGCGGAGGAGGGAGCCACTGCGGAGCATTGGCGACCGACGACAACGCGGCGAGGTGCGTGCCCCGGCGTCGCCCCGCAGACGCGAGTTTGAAGACAGGCCCTAGCCGCGGGTCCAGAGCGTGAGGTCGCTGCTGGTGGCCACCGCGAGGGTCCGGCCGGTCGGGGAGAAGCCGGCCGCGCGGAAGGTGGACCAGGAGGAGTCGAGGACCAGCCACCAGCTCTCGCCGTGCTCGCCCTGCCACGGACCCCGGCCGCTGGCGAGCAGCACCCGGTGGTGCGGCCACTCCGGCGCGACCACCTCGATGTGCCAGCCCCCGTCGGCGGCGGTGTGCAGCCCGCCGCCCCACGTCCCCGCCACCGGGATGCGCACGTCCGCGACCTGGCCGAGGCCGGGGCAGGCGAGGTCCTGGCCGTCCGGGTCCTCGGCGGGCTCGTGGTCGCGGGCCAGCTTGAGGCCGGTCACCGCGTCGAACAGGCCGTGGCCGCTGTGCGAGACCGTCAGCACCAGGTCGTGCCCGCTCTCCGGGTGGACGGCGAAGCCGATGCCGAGCAGCCCGCCGACCGCGATCATCCCCCGGCCGACGGGCCGCCACGGCTCCGGCGGAGCGGTCACCCCGGCGGCCATGATCCGGTCGCGGAGGTGCTGCTGGTGCGGGGTGAGAGCCATGGGGCCGATCATCCCACCGGGGTCGGGGCCACGGCCTTCACCGCGGACCCAGCCGCAGCACCGCCAGCGCCCCCAGTGCCGTGGCGGCGGCGAGCGACGCCCACAGCGCCCCCGGTCCGGCGGCCAGCAGCGCCGTCAGCACGGCCGGCGCGGCCGCCCGCCCCACCCCCGAGGACAGCTCCCAGCGCGCCAGCGCCCGGCCGAGCAGGTGCGGCGGGGCGACGGACGCCACCAGCGCCGTCCCCGAGCCGGTGTAGAGGATCTCGCCCAGCGTGTACAGCACCGAGACCGCCGCGACGCCCGCCGCCCCCGGCACGCCGCCCAGCGAGCCGACCGCCCAGAAGGCCAGGTAGGACACCGCCAGCAGTGCCCCCGAGGCCGCCAGCACGGTGTGCCGCGAACGGTCCGCCAGCTTCAGCACCAGCGCCAGCTGCAGGGCGATCACCAGCACCGTGTTGCCGACGAAGACGCCCGAGGACCAGGCCGGCGAGGCGTGCAGGTGCAGCACCAGCAGCGCGGGCAGCGCCACCTCCAGCACGTCGAAGCAGAACGCGTACGGCACGTTGGCGAGGCTCAGCAGGGTGATCCGGCGCAGCGGCTCCGCCCGCTCCCGGGTGTCCGCCGGCCGCTCCTGCCGCGGGGCCCGCACCCGCAGCGAGCCCACCAGGGCGGCCGCGAGCAGGCAGGCCGCGCCCGTCACCCCGGCCAGCAGCCGGATCACACCCGTCCCGCCGCTCACCGCCACGGTGGCCAGCAGCGCGCCCGTGCCCATCCCGGCGTTGCGCAGCGACCGCCCGGCGGCCAGCGCGGCGTCCCGCAGCCGGCCCTCGGTCAGCGTGCTCACCACGGCCGCGTGGGTGGTCGGCCAGGACTGGCTGCCCACCCCGAACAGCACCGCCGCCGCGGTGAACCCCGGCTGGCGGTCCGCGAGCAGCAGCGCCAGCGCACCCGCGGCCCGCACCAGCAGGGTGACGGCGGCGGGCAGGGTGCGGGCGCCGCGGTCGATCCAGCGGCCGGTCAGCGGCACCACCAGCAGGCCCGCCACCATCCCGGCGGACAGCGCCAGCCCGGCCGCCCCCGCGCCGAGGTGCAGCACGCCGATGCCGTACAGCAGCAGGAACGGCCGCAGCAGGCCGCCGCCCACCGCGTCCACCGCCAGTGCGACGGCGTACCGGGGCCCGCCGGCGGCGGTCAGCAGGCCCAGCAGCGCGGACGGCCCCCGGCGGCCCGTGCCGATCGGCGGGGCGGGCGGCTCGCCGTGGCGGGCGGCCGCGTGGTCGTGGACGGTCTTCTCCCGGATCAGGCTCATGGCCGGTACCGTCCGCCCAGGTCGGACCGCCTGGCACGCGGATTGACGCTTACCGTCAATCCGCGGCGGAGGCCGTCGGGCGGGGTGACAGGATCGAACGCGTGAGTGAGCGGAGCGAGCGAACCATCAGGACCAGCGTGTGGGCGCATGCCCCTGCGGAGCGCCGGGGGTACCCCCGGCCGGAGGCCGGGGGAGAGGCGGGCGCATGAGCCTGACGATCGACATCACCGGCCTGCCCGACGAGCGCCTGCTCTTCACGCCCTCCCCGCTCGGCGAGCTGAACGCCATGCTGCACGTGCTCGCCGAGCCCGCGCACCACCCCGCGCTGCACGGCTGGGCCGGCTGCACCGCCGCCGTGATCCCGCCCGAGCTGTCCGAACGGCTCCTGGAGGCCGACTTCCTCTGGCGCTCCTCGCGCGCCGACTTCCTCGTCCCCGGCCTGCCCGGCGCCACGCTCGACGAGGAGCTCGACGCCATCGACCGGATCGACGACGAGCTGTACGTCGCCGCCGCCCTCATCACCACCTGCGGCTCCTCCCGGCTCACCCGCCGGATGGGCTCCCCGCTCACCGACCCGGACGCCAACGAGCGGGCCCGGGAACTCGCCCTCGCCCGCGGCCCCCGGCAGGCCGCCTTCGCCGACCGGCTGCTCGCCGACCCGCCGGCCGTCCGGGCCCTGGTGCGGCGGATGCTGGAGGACTGCCGGTCCGCGTTCTTCGCCGACGCCTGGCAGCGCGTCCTGCCCGACCTCGCCGCCGACGCCCGGCGCAAGGCCGACCTGCTCGCCCGCCGCGGCCTCGCCGAGGCGCTCGCCGACGTCTCGCCCTCCGTCACGCTCGACCAGGGCGGGGACGGACGGCGCCGGATCGTCATCGACAAGCTCCAGGACAGCGCCACCAGCGGCACCGACTCCGGGGGCGTCACCTTCATCCCGACCGCCTTCGGCCGCCCGCACCTGCTGGTGGTGCACGCGAGCGGCTGGCGGCCCGTCCTCCAGTACCCCGTCGCCGAGGCCGGCCTGCCCGAGCCCGTCTCGCTCGCCCTCGTCCAGCAGCGCCTGGAGGCGCTCGCCCACCCCGTCCGGCTGCGCCTCGCCCGCACCATGGCCCGCGGCCCGCACACCACCGGCGAACTGGCCTCCGCCTGGCAGCTCAGCGCGCCCGAGGTGTCCCGGCACCTGGCCGTGCTGCGCAAGGCCGGGCTGCTGACGACCCGGCGGCGCGGACGGTACATGCTCTACGAGCTCGACCTGGCGGGCAGCGCCCGGCTCGGCTCGGACTTCCTGGAGGCGGTGCTGCGGTGAGGGCCCCGCCCCGGTGGGAAGCGGTGCTCCGGTGGGCGGGAACAGCGGACGAGCGGCAGGCGTTCGTCCGATCATGACCGACGACGCCGCTCCTGAGATCCTCCGCTACGCCGCCTTCGCCACCCGCCCCGAGGGCGGCAACCCGGCCGGCGTGGTGCTCGACGCCACCGGGCTGACCGACGAGCGGATGCTCGCCGTCGCCGCCGAGATCGGGTACTCCGAGACCGCCTTCCTGACCGCCGGCCCGGCCGAAGGGGCCTACCGCGTACGGTACTTCAGCCCGCTCGCCGAGGTGCCGTTCTGCGGGCACGCGACGGTCGGCGCCGCCGTCGCCCTCGCCGAGCACGTCGGCCCCGGGCGGTACGTCTTCGTGACCGCGGCCGGGGACGTCCCGGTCGGGGTCGAGCGCGGGGCCGACGGGCTGCTGCGCGCCACCCTCACCAGCGTCGAGCCGAAGGTCGAGGAGGTTCCGGCGGCCGACGTCGCGGAGGCGCTCGCCCTGCTCGGCTGGTCCGCCGCCGACCTCGACCCGGCCCTGCCGCCCCGCGTCGCCTACGCGGGCGCCCGCCACCTCGTCCTGCCGGTCGCCACCCGCGAGCGGCTGGCCCGGCTCGACTACGACTTCGACGGCCTCGCCGCCCACATGCGCGCCCGCGACCTGACCACCCTGCAGCTCGCCTGGCGGGAGGCCCCCGAGGTCTTCCACGTCCGCGACCCGTTCCCGGTCGGCGGCGTGGTCGAGGACCCGGCCACCGGCGCCGCCGCGGCCGCCTTCGGCGCCTACCTGCGGGAGCTCGGCGCGGTGACGGCCCCGGCGGTGCTGACCCTGCACCAGGGCGAGGACCTGGGCCGCCCGGGCGTCCTGCGGGTCGAACTGCGGGCCGAGGACACGCGGGTGCGGGTCTCCGGCACGGCGGTGGCGATCCGGTAGGGCCTGTTCAGGACCTCAGGGCGGGGGCTGCGGCAGGACCAGCTCGCCCTCGCCCCGGGGCTCCTCGAAACTGTCGAAGTAGTGGTCGAACAGCTCCGCGGTCACGAAGGCGGAGTTGGCGCCGGCCTGCTCGTTGCGGAGCGCCAGGCGGCGCTCCAGCGTCGCCCGGTCGGCCTTGAGGTGCACCAGCTCCCAGCGGCAGCCGTGGCTCTCCACCAGGGCCTTGTAGTTGTCCCGGGCCGTGCGGCTGCGGAAGGTGTAGTCGACCACCACATCGCGGCCGGCCCGCATCAACTCGACCAGTTCGACGAGCTGTTCGCGGCGGATCCCGTCCTTGAGCCGGTCGAACTCCGCCCGCGGCAGGATCAGCCCGGCATCGCACCGCCCGAGCCGCTCCCAGACCACCTCGTCGATCGACAGCCGCGCGTAGCCCCGCCGGACGAGGCCCATCGCATACGTGGTCTTGCCCGCCCCGGGCAGACCGCACATCAGCACCACCGTGCCCGATCGCCGTGTCACCGGCCCAGGTTAGCCCCGGGTGGGGCGGCTCCGCCCCGCTCCGGGCGGGCGGAAATTCGTTCGCGCCGAGCCGCTCCGGTGGGCGAAGCTGCTCCGATGCAGCGAGCGAGCAACCGGACCGTGACGGTCGATCTCACCTACGGCGACGAGCACTTCGGGCAGCTGGGCCCGTTCGAGGTGGAGGTCGGCTGGTGGTCCTCGGTGGACGGGGTGGTCGCGCGGGCGACCGAGGCGGCCGGGGTGCCGGTGCTGGTGGCCCGCCTGGTCGAAGGCCGGAGCGAGGACCCGGGCCACGGCGGGCGGGTCCGCTACCACGCCGAGGCGCTGCGCCGGCCGACCGCCCTCACGGCCGGTGCCCCGGACGACGGGACGGCCGCGCTGCTCGGCCCCGCCGAGCGCCGCGCCGCCTGGGCCACGCCCGGCGGCCTGCGGGAGGCGCTGGACTGGGCGGAGGCACGGCTCGCCGCCGTCGGCCGTCCGTCGGCCGGGCCCGCGCGGCAGATCCGGACCTGGAACCTCTCCGGCCTGTTCCGCCTCCCCACCGCCACCGGCGCCGACGCCTGGCTGAAGACCACGACGCCCGCGTTCAACGCCCACGAGGGCGAGGTCATCGCGCTGCTCGGCGGCGTGGACCGCGGGCTCGTGCCGACCGTCCTCGCCGCCGACCCCTCCGCCGGCCGGCTGCTGCTCGACCACGTCCCCGGCGAGGACTGCTGGAGCCCCTCCGCCGGGACGGTGGCCGACGTCGTCCCCCGCCTCGTCGCCGCCCAGGCCGCGCTCGCCGACCGCCCGGCCGACCTGGCCGCCCTGCGCGACCGCACCCCGCGCGCCCTGGCGGCCCAGCTGGCGGCCCTGTCGGACCGGTTCGCCGAGGAGACCGACCTGACGCCCGAGGAACTGGACCGGCTGGCCGCCTTCGCCGCCGACCTGCCCGGGCTGCTGGACCGGCTCGCCGACTGCGGCCTGCCGGAGACGCTGCTGCACGGCGACTTCCACCCCGGCAACTGGCGCTCCGACGGCGCGAGCACGGTGGTCGTCGACTACGCCGACTCCTGCCTCGGCCACCCCGCCCTGGACGGGCTGCGCCCGCGCGCCTACCTCGGCGAGGAGGCCTGGCAGCAGCACGTCCGGGTCTGGACGGAGGCCTGGCAGCGCCACGCCCCCGGCTCCGACCCGCGGCGCGCCCTCGAACTCGCCGAGCCGCTCTACCACCTGTCCTACGCCCTGCGGTACCAGGAGTTCCTGGACCACATCGAGCAGAGCGAACGCCCCTACCATGAGGGCGACCCGGCCGCCGAGCTGCGCGCCCTGCTGGCCTGCGGAGCGGCCGGTCGGCCCGCGTAGACTGCCGAGGTGGAACGACCGACGCCGGCCCCCGGAGCCTCCGGGACTCCCGTCCTGCCCGAGCTGCCGCTGCAGGAGCTGGAGTGCTTCGCCGTCCTCGTCCACCAGTTGCACTTCGGGCGGACGGCGGAGCGCCTCGGCGTCTCGCAGGGGCGGGTCTCCCAGCTGATCAAGCGCCTGGAGAGCAGGGTCGGCGCACCGGTGTTCCAACGGACCAGCCGCCGGGTCGAGTTGACCGAGCTGGGGCGGGCGCTGGCCGAGCAGGTGGTGCCCGCCTTCGAGCGGCTCCGGGAGGGCTACGACGCGGCCCGGGCCGCCGCGGCCACCGCGCGGCCGCTGCGGCTGGGCTTCCAGTGCGCGGTGTACGAGCCGGTCGCCCGGGTGCTGGCGCGCCTGCCGGAGGGCACGGTGCAGCTGGTCGAACTGCCGTGGGCGGACCCGTTCTCGCACCTCGCCCGGGGCGAGGTGGACCTGGCGATCGTGCTCGCCCCGTGCCGGGAGCCGGGCCTGGACGTGCTGATGGAGTTCTCCCGCCAGCCGGTGTACCTGGCGGTCTCCGCCGAGCGGCGCCTCGGCGGGGCGGACGGCGCGGACGGGGTGGGCGCGGAGGAGCTGGCCGGGGTGCCGCTGATCGAGCCGCGCGGCCCGGCGCCCGAGTACTGGCGGTGGGCGCAGGCGCCCCGGCGGACGCCGGGCGGGCGGGAGCTGGCCTACCCGGCGGGTGCGGCCACCATCCAGGAGGGCCTGTCGATGGTGGCCGGCACCCGTCAGGGGCTGCTGCTGTGCGAGCGCAGCACGGCGTACGTCCGGCGGCCGGACATCCGCTTCCTGCCGGTGCCCGGGCTGGAGCCGACGGCGCTGGAGGTGGTCCAGCACGAGCGGCGGCCGCACCGGCTGGCGGCCGGGTTCGTCGAGCTGCTGGCCGGGCTCCTCGACTGAGCCCGCGGGGAATCAGACGGGCCGGCCGGGCCGCGGGCCGGGTCGGTGATCGGGCCGGGCCGGTGATCGGGCCGCCGTCAGGGCCGCCGGTCGTCGGGCCGGGAGAGCAGGGCGATCAGCAGTCCGACGGCCGCCAGCCCGGCCGCGGTGAGCAGGACGGCGCGGTTCCCGGCCCGGTCGACGACCAGTCCGCCGCCGAAGGAGCCGAGCGCGATGCCCGCGTTGAACACGCCCGCCCAGACCGCCGCCGAGGCCTCGATCCGGGCCGGGTCGGCGGTGCGGACCCAGGCCTGGGTGGAGACCGACACCCCGCCGTACGAGGCGCCCCAGACGACCAGGACGAGCAGGACGGTGACGACGCCGCCGGCGTACGCGAGCAGGGCGGCGGCCAGGGCGACCCCGGCCAGGGCGATGGCGACGGCGGTCTTCGGGCGGCGCCCGGACAGCGGGCCGAGGGTGAAGTTCCCGGCGACGCCCGCGAGTCCGTACACCAGCAGGCAGGCGGCGATCACGCCGGTGCTCAGGCCCGCGTCGGCTTCGAGGACCGGGCGGATGTAGGTGTAGCCGGCGAAGTGTCCGAGCACGACGAACGCGGTGATCGCGATCCCGGCGGCGACGCCCCGGTGGCGCAGGGCGCCGGCCAGTCCGCGGAGCCGTCCGCGCTCGTGCACGGGCAGCGCGGGCAGGGTGGCGGCGAGGACGGCGGCGGAGGCGGCGCCGAGCAGGGCGAGCGCCCAGAACGCGGCGCGCCAGTCGAGCAGCGTGGCCAGGTAGGTGCCCAGCGGGACGCCGAGGACCGAGGCGATGGAGACGCCGGAGAAGATCAGCGTCATGGTGAGCGCGAGGCGCGGGCCGTCGGCGAGGCGCGGGCCGACGCTCGTGGCGAGGCCCCAGACGATGCCCATGGCGGCGCCGAGCAGGACGCGGCCGGCGGCCAGCACCGCGAAGTCCGGCGCCAGCGCGGTGACCGCGTCGGCCAGGCCGAGCAGCAGCATGAAGGCGACCAGGACGGTCCGGCGGTCGCGCGCGCCGACGAGCAGCGGGGCGAAGGGGGAGAGGGCGGCGGCGATCAGGCCGGTGATGGTGAGGGAGAGGCCGGTGACCCCGTCGGTGACCCCGAGGCTGTGGGACATCGGGGTGAGCAGGCCGACCGGCATCATCTCGGAGGACACCACGGTGAAGGTGGCGAGTGCGACGGCGAGGACCGGGGGCCAGCGGTGCGCGGTGGGTGGGGCGGCTGGTGGGGCGACGGCTTCGGCGTTTGTCATAGGGCCAGCCCACCAGCGGGCGGAGGGGCTGAACAAGATCGATAAGCTCATCGACCCATGAGCCCGGCTAATCGGTTGACAGTGCCGGGACGGCCCGGCGGCTTCGGGAAGCGCGCCGGCGGCGGCCCCCCCGGCCGACCCCGGGGGGGCGC
>NZ_JBHVEU010000128.1:0-19968 GCF_042802075.1 Kitasatospora sp. NPDC057518 | reverse complement strand
GTGGTGAGCACCGCCCTGGAGCGATACGCGTGCGAACTGACCGCCGGGCGGCTCCGTTTCGGCGGCCCAACGGTGGCTCCAGGCGGTGAGCGGGCCGAGGGCGGTGACGAGGTCGGCGCCGAGCGGCGTGAGCCGGTAGGCGTCGTCGTGCGGGGCGAGCAGCCCGGCCTCGGTCAGCTCGGCGATACGGGTGCTGAGCACCCCCGAACAGCTACGGGCGACCGCCGCCGATCCCGGGCCGGGCCCTTGCCGCCATAGAGGAAGCAGTCGTACCACTTCACCTACGACGAGATCACTCTCAGCGGGACGGCTCACGCCACCAAGCTCTGCGCGCAGAGGTTGCGCGCGGTGCCCCACCCGTACGTGGGGCACCGCGCCTCGTGGGATTCCAGGAAGTCGAACCACACGACCTTGCCCACCCCTGCCACCGGATGCCAGCCCCACGCATGAGCCAGCGCCTCGACGAGGATCAGCCCACGTCCGCTGGTCGCTTCCGGGTCCGCTCCACCGCGTTCGAACGCCGGGTTGGAATCCGCGACCTCAACACGCAGCCGCTCGCCCGCGCGGCGAACGGTCACCGTGCAGCGTGCCTTCGAGTGCTCCATCGCGTTCGCGATCACCTCGCTCGCACAGAGCTCCAGCTCTTGCAGTGCTTCCCCGGAGAGCGGCACATCCCAGAAGCGGACGACGTCCATCACCAGCCTCCGCGCCGACGGCACGGCCGCGCTGTCCGGCGGGACATCCCACCCCAGGGGCACCGGAAACCGAGCGGTCTTGAGCGGGCTGACAATCGTCTTCCACTCCATTGCTCCTCCATCACCGGATATGAGCGATCGACATGGCGGGGTTCTGCTCCACCTCGTGGGCGGCATGGCTGTCGGCATGCGTAAGCGAGGCCGCCAACAGCACCCTCCGTCATGGTTGCAACACCGACCGTAGTCGCAGAAAAACTGCGAGTCAAGGAAAACTACTACTCGCAGAGCTTCGCCTAGTCATGCAAGACTCAGCCAACGTCGGAAGGGGAGTCGTCACCATGGGATTCGGTCTTGTCGTCCGCTTCGTCGCCCACAGCGCGGAAGCCGCTCGTGCCTTCGACCGATTGGCAGAGAAGGCACTTGAGGGCATCCGCACCAAGGAGCCCGGCACTCTCGTGTACGTCAACCACGCCGTACCGGAGGAGCCCACCGTCCGCGTCTTCTACGAGCTGTATGCGGACCGCGAGGCCTTCGAGGAGCACGAGCGACAGCCGCACGTCCAGGCCTTTCTCGCCGAACGCGCCCAGTACCTCGCCTCCTTCGACGTCACGTTCCTCGAGGAGATCTCAGGCAAGGGCTCCTCTCCGGACCAGGCCTCCCGGTGAGTCCGGAGGAGCGGCGGGCGTTCGGAGCCCGGGTCGCCCAACTTCGCAAGAGCCGTGGCTTGCGGCAGGATCAACTCGCCGCCGTCATCAACCGCACCGCCAGCTGGGTGTCCCAGGTCGAACGTGGCGTTCAACCCGTAGTCCGGCTCGATGTACTCCAGCTCCTTGCGGACGGGCTCGGCGTCTCGGTCCAGACCCTGCGGCCTGACGCCCCTCCACCAGCTTCCGCGTCACGGCCCGAACCGGACCAGCCCAACGACCTCGACATGGCTCGCCTGTCGCTCTCCGGTCATCCCGCGCTGGACAGCCTGCTCAGGACCCGCCCGCAGGTCGAACGTGTCGATGCCGAGCAATTGACCGCCGCCGTGGATGAGCTCTGGGACCTGACACACGCTGCGCGGTTCGCCGAACTGAGCACGGCCATCGTCGGCACTCTGCCGAAGTTGGAGCGGGCAGCGCGGACCGCACCAAGTGAATCCCGCCCCGCCATCCATCTCCTGCTGAGCCAGGCGTACCAGGCGATGGCTGCGGCCTTCGTGCGCCAGGACGAGCCCGATGCGGCCTGGGTCGCCGCCGATCGGGCCATCCGTGCCGCCGAGCAGTCCGCACATCCGCTCCATGTGTTCGCGGGCATCTACCGGCTGGCCCACGCCTTCGTCCGACTTCGTCGGCTGGATCAGGCCGAACACGCGGCCACGAGCGCCGTGGCCGTCCTCACCGAGCACATCACGTCAGCCAACCCGCCACACCCCGAAGCACTATCGGTCCTCGGTTCGCTGCACCTGGTCCTCGCGTTGACCGCAGCTCGCGCCGGCCAACGCGAGCGGGCCCGGACGGAACTGGCGAACGCCCGCGCGGTCGCAGCTCAACTCGGCGAGGACCGCAACGACTTCAACCTGGAGTTCGGCCCTACCAATGTGGAGGTACAGGCCGTCTCGACAGCGGTCGATCTCGGCGACGCCGGCGAAGCCCTGGACCTGGGTCGGCAGATCGATGCCGAACAGCTGTCGCCCGAACGCAGATCGCGACTCCTGATCGACCTGGGGCGGGCACACGCCCAACGACGCCACCTCGGCGAGGCCTTGGACTGTCTCCTCCGGGCCGAGGAAGTGGCCCCGGAGAGCGTCCGCAGCCACGCGGCAGCCCGGGAGACGATCCATGAACTCGTCGTCATCGCGGGCCGAAACGCCCCGTCGGAGCTGGTGAAGCTCGCAAAACGCGCGAACGCGACGGGCTGAGAGCGAAGTTCAGGCCGCAGCCCGACGACGTGCCCTGGCAACGATCTCGGCGGCTAAGCGAGAGTGGGCCGACCGATTCCACGCCCAGGGAGAATCCCAGTGACGATAGCCCTCCGCCGCTACGAGGCCGGCGGTCTTCCCTCCGGCCATGCGCAGTTGCTCATCGACGTCCACGCGGATGCCTACCGGGACCAGGCCGACAACCCCTTCGTCCAGCGCTTCCCGTGGTTCGCCAAGCACTGGACGTCCCGGCCCGGTTACAGCTGCGTCATGGCCTACGACGGCGACGAGCCGGTCGGCTATTCCTACGGTGCGCCGCAGGAGGACGGCCGCGAGTGGTGGCGTCAGCACATGCCGCCGCCCGCCGACGCGTCGACGTTCGCCGTCTCCGAGGTCATGGTGCGCCCCGACTGGCGGAAGCTGGGAATTGCCGAGCAGACGCACGAGGCGCTGTTGTCCGGACGGGACGAGGCGCTGGCCGTTCTCTATGTCGACGTGACCCACCCTCGTGTCCAGGCCATGTACGAGCGCTGGGCGTACGAGAAGGTCGGCGAGCACCGTCCGTTCGAAGACGCTCCGCTCTTTGCCGTCATGGTCCGCACTCTGCGCTGACCGGCCGGTCCGCACAGCCATGCCCGCCGTGCTCGGGGCGAGCACGGCGGGAATGACCGCGGACCTCAGTGGCGGTGGTGGTTGTCGGGTTGGGCGGGGTCGCCTGGGTGTTCCAATCCCTCGACCAGGGTGATGCGTTGGGCGCGTTCGTGGTCGAGCCAGCGGACGAATGCTGCTCGGCGGGCGGCGGCGCGGAGGGTGGAGGTGGGGTCCATACCCCCCTGGGTGGTGTGGGTGGCTAGGAGGGCTGCCGTCCAGGGGCCGGCGGTGACCCATGCGCCGGGTGGGGCTGTGCGGAGGGCCTCGGCTAGGGCGACGGGGAGGGTGGTGGGGTCGGCGTCCAACTCGCCGTCGGGGAGAGCGAGGTGCCAACTCTCGGCCGCCGGGCGGGTGGTCATCGTGCGGTAGTGGGCGATGTCCTCGGGTGACGGGTCGATGTCGGCCGTCACGGCGTCGTAGACGGCGCGGACGGCGGCGCTGCCCTCGTAGGCGGCCGCTGTGATGGAGCCGAGTTCGACGGCGGCCTGTTGGTCGAGGCGGGCGGGGCCGGAGGTGTCGACGGGCAGGTCGCGTTCGGCGGCGACTGCCTCGCAGAGGGCTTCGGTCAACAAGACCTGCGCGACCCAGCGAGTCAGCTGGCGGTCCTCCGAACTGCCCGGTTGTGGCAGGGCGGTGGCGCGCGGGCCGTTCCGGAGGGCGGCGAGGCGGTGGTCGAGGGCCGCACGTGGGAGGGGGCGACCGTCGAGGAGGCCGAGGGTCATGCTTCCACCACCAGGGCGACGGTCGGGGCGTACTGGCAGCGGCCGAACCACATGACCTTCGCCAGGGCCCAGTACGAGCCCGGGTCGGTGGATTCGGCGACGGAGACGGCGAATTCGACCACCGACGAGCTGCCGGCCGGGACGGTGAAGCCGCGGACGGGGTCGGCGATGACGTCCCAGGTGCCCCAGGGGGAGACCAGTTGCAGCTCGCCCCGGATCTCGCCGCGGGTGCGGTTGGTGAGGGTGAGGGAGAGGGCGGTACGGCTGCCGGGGACGACGTGCAGGGTCTCGGTGGAGACCTCGACGTCCAGGCCGGTGTCGCGGCCGCTGGTCGCCTTGGTGCCCTGGGCGATCGTCCAGTCCTCGGGGGTGTCGCCGGGGACGGGCAGCAGGTCGGGCAGGTCGCCGACGGCGATCGTGACCACGTCCTCGATCTGCTGGCCGTCGTGCTCGATCCGGACGGCGGCGAAGTGCAGCCCGGGCTCGGCGTCGGCCGGCGGGGTGAGGGTCACCGGGAAGCGCAGGTGGCCGTCGGGTGCGAGCCGGTACGGGCGGCTGCCGAGGCTCGTGGTCCAGCCCTCGGGCGGGAGCACGACGGCTGTGCCCTCGACGGCCGCGTCCCGCAGCTGGGAGGAGAGGGCGACCGAGAGCGTCACCGGCTCCCCCGCCGTCCGCAGCAGTCCGGGCGAGGCGCCGACGGACACCGGGAGGTAGCCGAGCGGTGCCGGGCCCCGGTTGTGCAGCCAGTAGCGGGCGTGGACGGGCTGGGCCGTCTCCGCCACCGGACCGAGGCCCGCCTCGCCCGCCGGGGCTGTGACGGCCGGGGAGGCGAGCAGGGTGGCGATCTGCGAGCCGGCGAGGTCGAGGGCGGGGCCGCCGGCGGCGCGCGGGCGTTCCAGCAGGTCGGCGGCGCGCACGTCGTCCAGGCCGAGTGCGCCGGTGAGCTTCGCCGTCCGGCCGAGGCCGGTCGACTCGACCAGCCGGACGGTGAGTTCGCTGCCGAGCGGCGCGGCGGAGCCGTGCGCGATCGGGTTGCCGGTCGGCTTGAGGGTGCCGAGCAGCACCTCGCGCTGGGGTTCGACCCGCAGCCAGGAGAGGGTGGCCGGCAGCGGGCCTTCCTGGGCGGGGGCGATCCGGGCGTACAGCGGGTGGTTGAACTCCTGGCCCTGGGCGGGCAGTGTCTGGTCCCGCCAGTCGCCGTCGCCTCCGACCAGTGCGTAGCTGAACTCGTGCGTCCAGTGCTGGAGTTGGAAGGAGGCGCCGTCGGGCAGGGTGCGCCGGGGCGGGTCGATCCAGACGCCGGAGGGCCAGCCGGTGCAGGAGCGCATCAGCGACAGGTGCAGCGCGCCGGTGGTGTCGACGGCGAAGCCGGGCAGGCCGAAGCTCAGCAATGCCACGGTGTGGTCGGCGAGTTGGTCCTGGACGGCGGACGGGCAGACGGCGGTGATCCGGGCGTCGGCCAGGTCGTCGACCAGGGCGGAGGGGTCGGAGACGATCAGTGCCGGCAGTGCGCGCAGGTCGCGCAGGTCGGCGTCCGGGCGCCAGACCTCGGTGAGCGGGATCGCCGCCGGTACCCAGACCGCGCCGTGCGTCTTCAGGGCGGCCGCGTACTCCTCGCCCGCCAGGTCGATCAACTCCCGTGCCACCGGGTTGAGGTCCGGCGAGCCGACCACGATGCGGAAGTCCGGCAGGTTGGAGTCCACGTCCAGCCAGCCGTACCGCGCCCAGTCGGCGCCCGAGGTGGTGGCGGTGACTCCGACCCGTGCCAGCGCGACCACCAGGGGGCGGGCGTCGGCGGCGTCGTCCAGGGTGGGGACGACGACCTCGGCCACGCCGAGGGCGCGCGAACCGGTCACCGTCCCCGTGCTGTCGGTCAGTTCGGCCCGCGCGGTGGCGCCGAGGCCGAACCAGGTGTTGGCCGGGTTGTCCAGGGTCCACGGCGCCTCCGCCGAGTCCACGTCCGGCATCGCGAAGCCGCGTCCGACGACCGCGCCCGCGACCTCGCTGACCGGCAGGCCGCCGGGGACGTCCACCGGGAAGCGCAGCCGCAACAGCCGGTCGGCGCCGGAGTAGTCCACCACCCGGGTGCGGCAGTCCACCCGGTCGAGGCCGCGCCACAGGGTGACGGTCTGCTCGTACCGGACGCCGTCGACCGTGCCGTCGATCAGCAGGCGCTCGCCGAGCGGCCCGGTCTCCCGGCGGACGGCGGCGTCGGCTCCCCCGGAGCCGGTCACCGGCCCGCTGGGCACCAGGTGCCAGGGGCCCTCGCCGAAGTCGGGGTGCTGCGGGTACTCCTCGTACACGCGCAGCTCGTTGCCGATCCGGCCGTCCTGGATCAACTCCCGGTCATGCAGGAGGTCCTGAACCGAGCAGAGGCCGCCGCCGCGCGCCGGGTCGGCGGTCACCCGGTACCGGCCGTTGCCGATCGTCACGCCCGGGGCCGGCGTCCACGGCTGCTCCGCCTCCCCCTCCACCAGTCGCCAGGTGCGCCAGCCGAGCGCGGGCACGTCCGCGGCGAGGAAGCGCAGGGTGCCCCGGTCGACGGCGCTGGGAACGGGCGAGCCGGCGTCGTCCAGCACCCTCACCGACTCGCTGCCGGAGGGGAGTTCGACACTCACCAGGTCGGTCCGGTCGAAGGAGAGCGTGTTGGCGACCACGACGGCCTGCCCCGCGCCCGCCGTGGAGATCCGCGCGGTCAGCGAGTCCAGCGCCGCGTCCCGGACGCCGGAGGCCAGGTCGTACGCCTCCCGCCAGCCGCCGAGCAGGTCCAGGTACACCTGGTCGGACTCGGAGCCGGTGATCGCGTCGTGGTGGGCGCCGTAGGCGAGTTGGCGCCAGACCTTGTCGAGCGCCGCGGCCGGGTAGCGGCCGAGGCCGTGCACGGAGGCGAGCGTGGCGAGCTTCTCGGCGTCCACGGCCGCGACCTCGCCGGCCCGTTGGGCCTGCTTGGTGTCGATGTACGAGACGTCCTTGCCGGTGTACACCGGGTTCATGTCGCGGGTCTGCGGGCTGGGCCGCCGGCCGGTGGCCGCCAGCTCGGCGCGGACGGCGTCGAGGAAGTCGCGGGGGGTGGCGCAGACGAACCGGGGCCAGAGGTACTTGGCTGCCCAGGAGCGGTGGATCTCGGTGACCCACTTGTTCGGCGGGGTGTAGTCCGTGCCCACCGGCAGCAGCAGGTTCTTCGTCGCGCCCACGGGCTTGAGCTTGCGGTACAGCTCGTAGACGGCCTGTTCGGCGGTGGCGAGGTCCGGGGAGGAGTCCATCCACCAGCCGGCCGAGTAGTGGTGCGGCATGTAGTGGGTGAGCACGCCGTCCCCGCCGGGGGCGATCCACTCGAACTCGCTCGGGAACTGCATCACCCGGGCGTCGTCCTTGGCCTCGCGGAAGTTCTTCTGGATCGGGCCCCACTGGTGGAAGGGGCCGCGCGCCCAGGCGCTGCCGGTGAGGCCGGCCGCGGCGAGGTGGCCGGGGAACTGCGGGTCGTGCCCGAACACGTCGAGCTGCCAGGCGGTCCGGGGGTCGCCGCCGAGGATGTCGCGCTGGTAGCCGATGCCGTAGACGATGTTGCGGATGGTGGTCTCGGCGCCGGTGAGGTTGGTGTTCGGCTCGTTGTAGGTGCCGCCGACGAGTTCGACCTGGCCGCGTTCCAGCAGCTGCCGAAGGGTCTCGCGGCGCTCCGGGTGCTGGTCGAAGTACGGCTTCAGGTAGTCGACTTCGGCGAGCACGAACTTGTACACCGGGTCCCGCAGGGCGAGGTCCAGGTGCGCGTCGACGAGGGCGAAGCCGTTGCGCTCCCACAGCGGCCGGGTGGTGGCGTCGGCGGAGAGCAGTTCCCACGGGGAGGTGTAGGCGGCCTGGGTGTTCCACCAGACCGGGTCGTAGTGGAAGTGCGAGACCAGGAACATCGTCCAGCCGGGCTCGGCGACCTCGACCACGGATTCGGCGGTGGCGTCCGACACGGATTCGGCGGTGGCGTCCGAGGCCCGGACGGTGACCGGGAGTCGGTCGCCGGGCGAGGCCCCGCCGATCTCCAGCGGGACCTCGACCAGGCCCGTGCCGGTCGCCTCGCCGCGGACACCCGGGCCGCTGACGGTGATCCGGGCGGCCGGGCCCTCCAGCGTGACCCGCAGCA
This sequence comes from Kitasatospora sp. NPDC057518, assembly GCF_042802075.1. NCBI lineage: Bacteria > Bacillati > Actinomycetota > Actinomycetes > Kitasatosporales > Streptomycetaceae > Kitasatospora > Kitasatospora sp. NPDC057518. The sequence goes on along the minus strand of NZ_JBHVEU010000128.1, from coordinate 11,865 downwards.
CTTGGCGCGGGGCGTCCTCGGGGCCGACGAACAGATCGGTGCTCTCGACGGCGGTGATGGTGACCGGCACGGGGGTGCTTCCTTTCCTCGAACAGGGCGGCGCGGGGCGCACGGGACAGCGGGACAGCGCGGGACAGCGGGGCTACGCGCCCCAGGCCTCGAACTCGTAGACGCGGGCGGCCGGATCACCGTTCTGGGTCGGCGTGTTGACCACCAGCCGGACGTAGCGGGCGGCGGTGTCCACCGGGTGGGTGGTGGTGCCGGCCGTGTTGCCGGTGACGTCGGCGACGGTCGTCCAGGGGTCGTTGGCGCCCGAGCGGACCTGGATGGCGAAGTCGCGGGTGTTGTACGAGGCGCTCTCGCCGCCCGCCGCCGCGTGCTTGACCACGAACTTCGACAGCTGCTTCGCCGAACCGAGGTCCACCTCCAGCCACTTGGCGGAGGTCAGCGCGCACCACTTGTCCCCGGTCCCGCCGCTGACGCTGCCGTTGACGGCCTTGGCCGGGCCCTCGTTGGCGTTGCACTGGCCGGAGGCGGTGGCCGGGCGGTTGAGCGCCAGGTTGGTGGAGGTCGGCGGGGTGCCGTTCCAACCGACGGTCGTGGACGCGGCGGTGGAGCGCCCGTAGGTGGTGGACACCGCCTCGACGTCCAGCGTGGTGGTGTTCTCGCCGCCCGCCCGGTCGAGCCGCCCGACGAAGTACGCGTCGTTGGGCGTGGCGCCGAGGAAGCTGCGGCTGCCGTCCGCGTTGCGGCGGTACACCTCGTAGTGGTGCACGTTGCCGCCGGGCGCCGCCGTCCAGGACAGCCGCAGCGACTGGCTGGAGCCGGCGGTCACGTCGCTCGCGCCGAGCACGGTGAGTCCGGCCGGTGCCGCCGGGGTCTCCACCGAGCCGTCGTAGACGGCGAGTTGACCGACCCGGAGGTCGTACGAGGGGTCGGACCCCTCGACCCGCAGGGCGATCTGGGCGATGGTGCGGCCCGCGTACGGGGAGAGGTCGAGGGTGTGCCGCTCCCAGCCGGTGCCGGCGTTGACGCCGACGTCGACCGTGGTGAAGCTGCTCGGGGAGTCCGTGAACGACACCGCGGCCTTGAGCTTCGTGGGCCCGGCGGCCGGGGTCTTGACCACCAGGTCCAGCCTGGTGTTCGCGGCGACGGGCAGCTTGGTCTGGTACAGCCGTACGGTGTTGGCGGCGTCGAGCTTTCCGCTCAACCGCAGGGAGGAACCGCCCTGGTAGGCGTCGCCGAAGTCGACGGACGGGGTGAGCCTGCTGCCGGTCGAGTCGACCATCCAGCGGTAGGTGGGCGGGACGTCCTGGAGCGAGAGGTTGTTCCAGCCGCCGGTGGCGACCCGAGTGCCGGCCGCGTTGTAGAAGTCGCCCTGCCCGGTGTCGAAGGTGGTGACGAACGGCTTGGCGGTGATCGGCGAGGATTCGGCGACGTAGCCGGCCAGGCCGGGCCAGCTCGCCGAGAGGTCGGTCCGGGACGGGTCGTTGTTGGCGCCGACCCAGTAGCGGGCGTCCTTGGCGTAGAAGTCGGCGCGGTCGGTGGCGGACTTCCAGGTCCACTCGGGGCGGTAGAGGCCGAGCGAGGTGGTGTGCGGCTGCCCGGACGGGAAGAGGGCGGACCAGTTCACGCCGGTGTTGTAGCCGTTGGCCTCGGTGTCGATGCCGGAGTAGAGGTCGTACTCGCTGCGGCCGAGCTGCCGGGCCAGCGCCCGGGAGGAGTTGAGGCCGCTCGCCGACCAGTCGAAGTTCAGGAACATCGAATCCGAGGTGCGCTTCGAACCATCTTGCAGGAAGGGCGAGTTGGCGGAGGTGAGGGCGTTCTGCCAGTTCACCCCGCCGGAGGTGGTCATCGCGTCGTACCACATGAACTCGGTACCGCTCTGCGCCTTGGTGTACTGCATCAGGTTGCGCAGCTCGCCCGCCAGGGCCGAATCGCCGCCGCCGGTCTCCTGGTTGATGAACCAGCCGTCGAAGCCGTAGTACTGCGCGGCCTGGACGAGCTTGTCGGCGACGGGGTAGCGGCTGCCGGACTTCTGGACGAAGTCGCGCACCCACTGGAGCTGTCCGCCGTACGCGCCGGGCGGGAAGAAGACCGTGCCGTAGACCTTGACGCCGTTGCGGTGGGCGGCGTCGATCACGGTCGGGTTGGGGGCGAGGATCAGGCCCTCGCCGGCCGAGCCGCCCCAGAACACCAGCTTGTCGACGTACTGCCAGTAGCCGAAGGCGTAGTAGTTGGGGTCGGCGGAGCCCTGCGAGGGGTTGTTGGAGGTGGGGCCGAAGGAGACCAGGGAAGCGATCTTCCCTTCGCCGGTCCGGGCGTTGGGGTTGGCCCGCAGCGCCGGGTCGCTGGTGCGCGGCTGGAGCGGGACGCGGGAGCGGTTGAAGCGGGCGTCCGGGTCGGTGGCCGGGTCCCAGTTCAGGATGCTGTTGGGGTACCAGTACGAGGCGAAGGGCTGGCTGCCCTGGCCGGCGGTGGCGGCGGGTGCCGCGGCCGGCCCGGCGCCCGGCAGCGCGGCCGGTACCGGGTCGGCCCAGGCGGCGGGGGTGGCGGTCAGGGCGGCCGTCGCGAGGACGGCGCTGAGCAGCAGGGGGAGGCGTCGTGACATGCGGTGGCTCCGATCGAGCGGAGGAGGGTGGGGGCGGGCCCGCCGTCGCGGACGGGGGCCCGGCTGCATGCGGGCGTGCCGGTGCTGGAGCGTGTGGTGCCGGTGGTGGATCGGGTGGGGGTCGCGCCGCCGCCGGGCCCCCGGCGCACCGGAGCGGCGGCGCGGGGAGCGGGACGGGCGGCGGGACGGGCAGCGGGGGCCGGACGGGGTGCGGCGGAGCGGACCGAGCGGCTGCCGCTCGGCGCTGCGAGGCTAAACCGGTTCAGAACCGCTGTCAACGATGCGCGCGACAACCACTCCGGAGGGGGAAGTCCCGGGCGCGCCGGGCGGCGAGGTGGACTCCCGTACGGTCAGCCGCGGCGTGGGCATCCGGAGGTCCCGCCCCGCCCCGGCCCCGTCCAGCGCCTCCAGCAGGCTGCGCGCGACCTGCTCGCCGAGCGCGAAGGTGTCCCGGCTGAGCGCGGTCAGCGGCGGGTGCACGATCCGGGCGAGCACCGAGTCGTCGAAGGAGACGATGGACAGCTCGCCGGGCACCGCGACCCCCATCTCCCCGGCCACGCCGAGCCCGGCGACGGCCATCACGTCGCTGTCGTAGACGATCGCGGTGGGCCGCCCGGCCCGGGACAGCAGCGTCCGGGTGGCCGCCGCGCCCTCGGCGTCGCTGAAGTCGGTGGGCACCGACACCGCCTCCTCCAGCCCGAGCCGGCGCGAGGCGTCGCGCAGCGCGCGGATCCGCCGCTGGGTGTGCTGGAAGTGCGGCAGCCCGGCGAGGTGGGCGATCCGCCGGTGGCCGATGGCGGCCAGGTAGTCGACGATCGAGAGCATCGCCTCCCGGTCGTCAGCCCAGATCCGCAGCTGGTTGCCGCCCTTGCCGGGCCCGCCCAGCACCACGGCGGGCAGCCCGAGTTCGTCCAGCACCGGCAGCCTCGGGTCCCTGACCTGGAGGTCGACCACGATGAAGCCGTCGACCCGGTGCTCGGAGGCCCAGCCCCGGTAGACCTCGATCTCGGCGGCGGTGTCCTCCACCACCATCAGGTGCAGCGCGATCGAGCTGGCCGAGAGCACCGCCTGGAGCCCGGACAGCAGTTGGCTGAAGAACGGCTCGACGCCGATGGTCCGGGCCGGCCGGGCGATCACCAGGCCGACGGCGTCGGACCTGGCTCCGCCGAGGGCCCGCGCGGCGCTGTGCGGGCGCCAGTTCATCTCCTCGGCGACCCGCAGGATCCGGGCCCTGGTCGCCTCGCTGACGCCCGGCCGGCCGTTGAGCGCGAAGGACACCGCGCCCTTGGAGACACCGGCCTGGCGGGCGATGTCGGCGATCGTCGGTCTGCCCACAGAACCCGACTCCTCTCTTGACATCCAAGTTTAGGCGGGAGCATAGTCCCTGGCATAGCTAGACCGGTTTAGTTAGTCAGGTTGCGGAATCCGACACAACCCCCGAGCTCGGCACGATCCCCCACCCACCCCCAGGACCGGGAGACCCTCATGCGAAGAATCTGGGCGGCACTGACCACGACCGCGCTCGCCACCGCCGCGCTCACCGGCTGCGGACTCGGCTCCGGCGACACCAAGGACAGCGACGCGGTGGCGAGTGCGGCCGCCACCGGCGAGGTCAAGGGCAAGGTCTCGATCCAGACCTGGTCGCTCAAGCCGAAGTTCACCGACTACATGCAGGGCGTGCTCGACGGCTTCAAGAAGAAGTACCCCGGCGTCGAGGTCGAGTGGCTCGACCAGCCCGGTGAGGGCTACTCCGACAAGGTGCTCAGCCAGGCCGCCGCCGGCAGCCTGCCCGACGTGGTCAACCTCCCGCCGGACTTCGCCTTCCCGCTGGCGAAGAAGGACGTCCTGCTGGACATCGCCAAGGCCGACCCCAAGCTCGCCGAGGAGTACGTCCCCGGCGGCGTGGACGCCTACCGGTTCAACGGCTACCAGGGCACCTTCGGCTACCCCTGGTACCTCAACACCGATGTGAACTACTGGAGTTCCGAGCTCCTGACGAAGAACGGCCTGGACCCGCAGAAGCCCCCGGCCAGTCTGGACGAGCTGATCGCCCAGGCCCGGACGATGAAGGAGAAGTCCGGCGGCCAGACCTACCTGATGAGCCGCAAGCCGGGCATCGGGGACCTGTACAACATCGGCGTGAAGATCATGTCCGACGACGGCAAGTCCTTCACCTTCAACACCCCCGAGGCCGCCGCGCTGCTCGACAAGTACCGCGACGCCTTCAAGGAGGGCCTGATGCCGAACGGGGTGCTCACCGACACCTACGCCGGCAACTCCAAGCTCTTCAGCTCCGGCACGGTGGCCTGGACCACCGGCGGCGGCAACTACATCACCAGCCTCGCCACCGACAACCCGACCCTCGCCCCGAAGGTCGTCTCCTCCCCCGCGATGGCCACCCCGCCGCTGTACGTCCAGGGCCTGTCCATCCCGAAGAACACCAAGAACCCGGCCGCCGCGGTGGCCCTCGCCCGCTGGGTGACCAGCCCCGAGAACCAGGCCGCCTTCGCCCACCTGACCAGCGTGTTCCCGTCCACCAAGGCCTCCGCGAACGACCCGTTCTTCAGCAAGAGCGACGGCACCAACGCGGGCGACGCCAAGGTGACGGCCTTCGCCTCGCTCGCCAAGGCCAAGCTGATCCAGCCGGTCGAGGTGGACGACGCGATGGGCACCATCATCAAGCAGCAGTTCGCGCTGGCCATCAGCGGCGACACCAGCTCCAAGCAGGCGCTGGACACCGCCGTCGAGCAGTGCAACAAGCTGCTCAAGGGCTGATCCGACGCCGCCCCGGCACCAGCCCCGCGGTACCCCACCCCGCACCGGCGAAGCACCGGAGACGTACCAGCGACGTACCAGAGACGTTCCGGCGCGGCACCGGAGACGTACCGGCGAAGTACCGGTGAAGCGGCGGGCCTCCCCCCGCGCCCGCCGCTCCCCGGGAATCACCCGCACCACCCCCAGGCCCCAGGAAGGCAACGGCATGACCCACCGGCGTTGGTTCACCCCCTGGCTGCTCGCCGGGCCCGCGATAGTCTGGCTCGCCGTCTTCAACCTCTGGCCGGCCGTCAACACGGTGATCCTGTCCTTCACCAACGCCAAGCCCCTGGGCGGCGGGCAGTTCACCGGCCTGGAGAACTACGGCCGGCTGCTGGACGACGACCAGCTCGCCGACGCCCTGGTCAACAGCATCGTGTTCATGCTGGTCTGCCTGCCGCTGCTGACCGTCCTGCCGCTGCTGCTCGCCCTGCTGGTGCAGCGCAAGATCCCCGGCATCACCTTCTTCCGCACCGCCTTCTACACCCCGGTGATCGCCTCCGCCGTCGTGGTGGCGCTGATCTGGGGCTGGGTGCTGGACGAGCGGGGCCTGGCCAACGGCCTGCTGCAGCAGACCGGGCTGGCCGACTCCCCGGTCGCCTTCCTGACCGACCGCTGGCTGCTGCTGTTCAGCGCGATCGCCCTGACCGTCTGGAAGGGCCTCGGCTACTACATGGTCATCTACCTGTCCGCGCTCGCCAACGTCCCGCGCGAGCTGCACGAGGCGGCGGCCGTGGACGGCGCCGGACCGCTGCACCGGTTCTGGCACGTCACCCTGCCCGGGGTGCGCCCGACCATGATCCTGATCTCGGCGCTGATCTCGGTGAGCTCGCTGCGCGTCTTCTCCGAGCTGTACGTGCTCTCCAACGGCCTCGGCGGCCCCGGCGGCCGGGACATGTCGGTGGTGATGCTGATCCAGATGTACAGCCGCGGCTTCAACGGGCACCTGGGCTACGCCTCGGCGCTCAGCCTGCTGCTGTTCGTCGTCACCCTCGGCCCGATGCTGTTCCTGATGCGGCTGAACCGGAAGGCGGCCTGACCCCCCATGACCACCGTCCGCACGCCCCAGTCCCCCGACACCCCCGCCGAGCCCGCCAAGGCCGCCAAGGCCGCCAGGCCCACCGGCCCCGCCAGGCGCTCCCGGAGCTTCAACACCCCCTCCACCGCGCAGACCGCCGCCCGCTACCTGCTCCTGGTGCTGGTCCTGCTGCTGGTCATCGGCCCCTTCCTGTGGCAGCTGTCGACCTCCCTCAAGGGCCCCGCCGAGGACGTCTACACCCGCACCCCGAGCTTCCTGCCCGACCAGCCCACCCTGGGCAACTACGGCAAGGTCGCCGAGGTCATCCCGGTGTGGACCTACGCGCTCAACTCGGTGATCGTCGCCGTGGTCTGCATCACCGGCAACGTGGTCGGCTGCACGCTGGCCGGCTACGCGCTCGCCCGGCTGCGCTTCCGCGGCGCCAAGCTCGTCCTCGGCCTCTTCCTCGCCACCCTGATCCTGCCCGGCGAGGTCACCATCGTCTCCCAGTACGTGCTGGTGCGCGGACTCGGCCTGGCCGACACCCTGGCCGGCGTCGCGCTGCCCGGCTCGATCGCGATGCTCAACGTGCTGCTGATGCGCACCGCCTTCGCCGCCGTCCCGGCCGAGTTGGACCAGGCCGCGCTGGTGGACGGCGCCAACGTCTGGCAGCGGCTGTGGCACATCGGCCTGCCGAACGTGCGCGGCATGCTCAGCGTGATCGTGATCTTCACCTTCATCGGCGCCTGGGACGACTTCCTGTGGCCGCTGATCGTGCTCAACGACCCGCAGAAGTACACCCTCACCGTCGGGCTCCAGTACCTCAACGGCACCTTCGCCGCCAACCCCCGGCTGATCGCGGCCGGCACCATGATCGCCTTCCTGCCGATCGTCGTGGTGTTCGGCGTCTGCCAGCGCTTCTTCTTCAAGGGCGTCGAGGAAGGAGCCGTCAAGGGATAAGCCCGACCGGGGACCGCCCCCGCCGGTGACGACCCACCGTCCGTACGCCCCACACCCGTTGAGGAAGCCCTCCGATGACCCCGATGACCACCGCCCCCCGCTTCGGCGTCAACTACACGCCCAGCGCCGGCTGGTTCCACCACTGGCTCGACTTCGACCTCGACGCCGTACGCGCCGACTTCGACTCCATCGCCGCCCTCGGCCTGGACCACGTGCGGGTCTTCCCGCTCTGGCCGGTCTTCCAGCCCAACCGCACCCTGATCCGCCCGCGCGCCGTCGAGCAGCTGACGGCCCTGGTGGACGCGGCCGGCGAGCGCGGTCTCGACGTCGCGGTGGACGGCCTGCAGGGCCACCTGTCCAGCTTCGACTTCCTCCCGTCCTGGACGCAGACCTGGCACCGCCGCAACATCTTCACCGACCCCGAGGTGCTCGACGGCCAGGCCGCCTACCTGCGCACCCTCGCCGACGCCCTGAGCGAGCGGCCCAACTTCCTCGGGATGACGCTCGGCAACGAGATCAACCAGTTCTCCGGCGCCCCGCACCCCGACCCGGACCGGGCCACCCCCGCCGAGGCGGAGGCCTGGCTGCGCCGGATGCTCGACGCCTGCGAGCAGGGCGCCCCCGGCCGGCTGCACCTGCACGCCTCGTACGACGCGGCCTGGTACCTGGACGAGCACCCGTTCACCCCCTGGCACTCGGCCCGGATCGGCGCCGCGACCGCCGTGCACTCCTGGGTGTTCAACGGCACCGCCCAGCGCTACGGCGCCCACTCCACCGCCACCGCGCAGCACGCCGCCTACCTGGTCGAGCTGTCCAAGGCCTGGGCGGACGACCCGGCCCGCCCGGTCTGGCTGCAGGAGGTCGGCGCGCCCGCCCCGCACATCACCCCGCAGGACGCGGCGCGCTTCACCGGCGCCACCGTGGAGGCCGTGCTGGACTGCCCGGACCTGTGGGGCGTGACCTGGTGGTGCTCGCACGACGTGGACCGCTCGCTCGCCGACTTCCCCGAACTGGAGTACAGCCTCGGCCTGTTGACCACCGACCGGACGGTCAAGCCGGCCGGCGCCCGGCTCGCCGAGGCCGCCGCCGAGGCCCGCCGCTCCTGGCAGCCGCCGAAGCCGCGCAGCACCGCCGTGGTGGTCGCCACCGGCGACGAGGCCCTCTCGCCCCGGCGCTCGGTCTGCGGCCCCGGCGGCCCGGTGTACGAGGCGTTCATGCGCCTCGCCGAGGAGGGCGCCCGCCCGACCACGGTGCTCGCCGAGCGCGCCGAGGACCGCGAGCACCTCGCCGCGCGCGGCATCACCGAGGTGGTCCACCCCTCCGACGTACCGTCCCTCTAGCCAGTCCGTTTCCCCTCAGCCACGCAACGGAGCCCGCTGACATGCACGATGACCGCACCCTGGTCGAGTCCCGCCTCAAGCGCGTCCTGGACGAGCGCATCCGCCCGGCCGTCTACCCCGAGTCCGTCCCGCTGGAGGTCGGCGTCTGGACGGCTCCCGGCGAGCCCGTCCCGGTCGCCGAGGGCCTGGCCGCCCCGCGCACCCCGATCGCGGTCGGCGACGCCTGGGGAGCGCCCTGGGGCACCAGCTGGATCACCGTGACCGGCACCGTGCCGCGGGAGTGGGCCGGGCGCACCGTCGAGGCGCTGATCGACCTCGGCTTCGACGCCAACATGCCCGGCTTCCAGTGCGAGGGCCTGGTCTACCGCCCGGACGGCTCCCCGGTGAAGGGCCTCAACCCGCAGAACCAGTGGGTGCGGATCGCCGCCCCGGCAGCCGGCGGCGAGCAGGTGCTGCTGCACGTCGAGGCCGCCTCCAACCCGGTCATCCTGGACTACCACCCCTTCCTGCCCACCGAGTTGGGCGACAAGGAGACGGCCGGCGACCAGCCGCAGTACAAGCTGACCCGGATGGACCTGGCGGTCTTCGACGAGACGGTCTGGCAGCTGGTGCTGGACCTGGAGGTGCTCGGCGAGCTGATGGCCGAGCTGCCGGTGGAGGGCGCCCGCCGCTGGGACGTCCTGCGCGCGGTCGAGCGGGCGCTCGACGCCGTCGACCTCCAGGACGTCAACGGCACGGCGGCGGCGGCCCGTTCGGAGCTGGCCGGTGTGCTGGCCGCGCCCGCCGTGCCGTCCGCGCACCGGATCAGCGCGATCGGCCACGCGCACATCGACTCGGCCTGGCTGTGGCCGCTGCGCGAGACCGTCCGCAAGGTGGCCCGCACCACCGCCAACATGACGGCGCTGCTGGAGGACGAGCCGGACTTCCTCTACACCATGTCCCAGGCCCAGCAGTTCGCCTGGATCAAGGAGCACCGCCCCGAGGTGTACGCCAGGGTCCGCAAGGCCGTCGCCGAGGGCCGCTTCGTCCCGGCCGGCGGCATGTGGGTGGAGTCCGACACCAACATGCCGAGCTCGGAGGCGATGGCCCGGCAGTTCGTGCACGGCAAGCGGTTCTTCCTGGACGAGTTCGGGGTGGAGAACCACGAGGCCTGGCTGCCGGACACCTTCGGCTTCACCGGCGGCCTGCCCCAGATCATCCGCAACGCCGGCTCCAAGTGGCTGCTGACGCAGAAGATCTCGTGGAGCCAGATCAACAAGTTCCCGCACCACACCTTCCTCTGGGAGGGCATCGACGGGACCAGGATCTTCACCCACTTCCCGCCCGTGGACACCTACAACTGCTCGATGAAGGGCAGCGAGATCGCCCACGCGGCGAAGAACTTCAAGGACAAGGGCGTCGCCCGGCACTCGCTCGCCCCGACCGGCTGGGGCGACGGCGGCGGCGGTACCACCCGCGAGATGGTCGCCAAGGCGGCCCGGATGAAGGACCTGGAGGGCTCGGCCACCGTCCGCTGGGAGAAGCCCGCCGAGTTCTTCGCCAAGGCCGAGGCCGAGTACCCGAACCCGCCGGTCTGGGTCGGCGAGCTCTACCTGGAGCTGCACCGCGCCACCCTGACCAGCCAGGCGAAGACCAAGCAGGGCAACCGGCGCAGCGAGAACCTGCTGCGCGAGGCCGAACTCTGGTCCGCCACCGCCGCGTTGCGCACCGGCGCGGAGTACCCGTACGAGCAGCTGGACCGGATCTGGAAGACGGTGCTGCTGCACCAGTTCCACGACATCCTGCCCGGCTCGTCCATCGCCTGGGTGCACCGCGAGGCCGAGGCGACGTACGCGGCGCTGGCCGGGGAGCTGGAGGCGCTGATCGGCGCGGCCCAGCAGGCGCTGGCCGGGGCGGCCGCCGGCGGGCGGGAGCTGGTGTTCAACTCGGCGCCGCACGGCCGCTCGACGGTGCCGGCCGGCGGGGCCGCCGCGGTCGGCCTGCCGGACGGCACCTGCGAGGCGGTCGAGCGCCCCGGGGGCGGCCTCACGCTGCGCAACGGCCTGCTGGAGGTCGTCGTGGACGCGGACGGCCTGATCGCCTCGGTGGTCGAGACCGCGACCGGCCGGGAGACCGTCGCCCCCGGCAGCCGGGCCAACCTGCTCCAACTGCACCCCGACTTCCCCAACATGTGGGACGCCTGGGACGTCGACCAGTTCTACCGCAACACCGTCACCGACCTGACCGGCGTGGACTCGCTCACCGCCGCGTCGTCCCCCGCCGGGGCCTCGGTGCGGATCGCCCGCTCCTTCGGCTCCTCCACCGTCGTCCAGACCCTCACCCTGCCGGCCGGCGAGCAGCGGGTGGACATCGACACCGAGGTCGACTGGCACGAGACCGAGAAGTTCCTCAAGGCCGCGTTCCCGCTGGACGTCCACACCGAGCGCTACGCCGCCGAGACCCAGTTCGGCCACCTCTACCGGCCCACCCACACCAACACCAGCTGGGACGCGGCCAAGTTCGAGGCCTGCAACCACCGCTTCGTCCACCTCGACGAGCCCGGCTGGGGCGTCGCCCTGGTCACCGCCTCCACCTACGGCCACGACGTCACCCGCACCGTGCGCCCCGACGACGGCGGGACGACCACCACGGTCCGCTTCTCGCTGCTGCGCGCCCCGCGCTTCCCCGACCCGAAGACCGACCAGGGCCTGCACCGCTTCCGGCACGCCCTGGTGCCGGGCGCGGCGATCGGCGACGCGGTCCGCGAGGGCTACCGGATCGGCCTGCCCGAGCGGACGGTCACCGGCAGCGCCGAGCGGGTCGCCCCGCTGGTGGAGCTGGACAACGACGCCCTGGTGGTGAGCGCCGTCAAGCTCGCCGACGACCGCAGCGGGGACCTGATCGTCCGGGTCTACGAGGCCGGCGGCGGCCGCGCCCGGGGCCGGCTGACCACCTCCTACCCGCTGGCCGGCGCCGTCCCCTGCGACCTGCTGGAGCGGCCCTGGGACGGCACCCGCGGCGAGGTGGCGGTCGAGGACGGCGCGGTGCGCCTCGCGCTGCGCCCGTTCGAGCTGGTCACCCTGCGGCTCAGCGCGGCCCGCCGGGGCTGATCTACGCTGTTCGGCGCCCCGGCCCCCGCGGCC
>NZ_JBHVEU010000127.1:0-20017 GCF_042802075.1 Kitasatospora sp. NPDC057518 | reverse complement strand
GGCCGATGCCGGCCGATATCCAGGTCAGGGCGATGGTGAGGAAGAGCAGCAGCCCTGCCGCGGTCACCCGGCGCTGGTCACTCGGCCCTGGTCACTCGGCCCTGGTCACTCGGCGCACCGGCGATACCCCCGTCACCGCCGGTAGAAGACGCTCCGCGACCAGAAGTAGCCGACCAGCGTCAGCGCGGTGCACCAGGCGAGGGCGATCCAGGCACTGGTGCCGATACCGGTGCCCAGCAGCAGCCCGCGCAGGGTCTCGATCATGGGCGTGAAGGGCTGGTACTCGGCGAACCAGCGCAGCGCCGTGGGCATGGAGTCCGTCGGCACGATGGCGCTGCCGATGAAGGGCAGGAACTGCAGCGGCATCGGCATGTTGCTGGCGCTCTCGACCGTCTTGGCCACCAGGCCGATGCCGGCCGATATCCAGGTCAGGGCGATGGTGAGGAAGAGCAGCAGCCCTGCCGCGGCCAGCCACTCCACCGGTCCGGCGTTGGGCCGGAAGCCCATCGCGAGGGCCGTGCCGACCACCAGCACCAGCCCGATCATGGTCTGGATGACGCTGCCGACCACGTGCCCCGCCAGGAAGGCGGAGCGCGATATCGCCATCGTGCGGAAGCGGTTGACGATGCCCTCGGTCATGTCGGTGCAGATGCCGATCGCGGTGACCAGCGCCCCGGACGTGGCCGCCATCAGCACGATGCCGGGCGTGACGTAGTCGATGTAGTGGCCGCCGCCGATGCCGGCGCCCAGCGTGCTGCCGTAGGCGTAGTTGAAGAGCAGCAGCATCATGACCGGCGTCACCACGACCGCGAAGGTCAGGGACGGGTACCGCAGCGCGTGCTTGAGGTTGCGGCGCAGCATGGTCAGCGAGTCGCCGAGCGCCTGGCCGGCGGTACTGGTGGCCATAGGCGTGGCCGTGTGCGTGGCCGTGTGCGTGGCCGTGCTCATCGCGAGCCCTCCCCGGTCAGTTGCAGGAACACGTCGTCCAGGTCGGCCGTCTCCACGACCAGCGACTCGGCCTGCACGGACGCGTTGTCGAGGGCGTCCAGCACGGCCTTCACCGTGAGGACGGAGTTGTCCCCCGGGATCTCCAGCCGCAGCGCCTCGGTGTCGGCCGTGGCGTACGGGAACAGGGCGGCGGCGGTGGCCAGCGAGCCGGCGTCGGTGAACCGGAGCCGGATCCGCCCGCCGGGGGCGTACCGCTTCAGCTCCTCGGCCGTGCCCTCGGCGACGATCCGGCCACCGTCCAGGACGGCTATCCGGTCGGCGAGTTGGTCGGCCTCCTCCAGGTACTGGGTGGTGAGGAAGATCGTCACCCCGTGGTCGGCGACCAGGCTCCGGATGATCTCCCACATGGTGCGCCGGCTGCGCGGGTCCAGCCCGGTGGTCGGCTCGTCCAGGAAGATCACCCTCGGGTCCCCGACCAGGGTCATCGCGAGGTCGAGCTTGCGCCGCATGCCGCCGGAGAAGGTGGCGACGGCCTCGCGGGAGGCCTCGGTGAGGTCGAAGCGCCGCAGCAGCTCCTCGGCCCGCCTCCGCCCCTCCCGACGGCGGAGGTGGTTGAGGTCGGCCATCAGCAGCAGGTTCTCCTCGGCGGTGAGCAGGTTGTCCACCGCGGAGAACTGGCCCGTCACCCCGATCGCCTTCCGCACCCCGTCGGCCTCGCGTTCCACGTCGTGCCCGGCCACCCGGGCCGAGCCGCCGTCGGCGGGGATCAGGGTGGAGAGGATCTGCACGGTGGTGGTCTTGCCGGCGCCGTTGGGCCCGAGCAAGGCGAACACGCTGCCCGCCGGAATCTCCAGGTCGATGCCCCGCAGGACCGCCTTGTCCCCGTAGGACTTGGTGAGCCCCGTCGCCGAGACCGCCGGGAGCGAACGGACCGCCACGTCCGCCGGGGCCGCCGCGTTCGCCGCCATCACGCCCGCCGGACGATGACGTTGCCGACCTGGGTGCGGCCGCGGACCTCGACCGTCTCCACCGCGTCGCCCGGGCCCTTGGTGGGGCCGAGGTCGTTGCGGACGCCGCCGACCTTGCTGTGCACGTCGAGCCAGGCCGCCGTGCCCTCCGCGATGCCGACCTCCACGTCCCCCACGCTGGTCTGCAGGGTGACCTGGCCGCGGACCACCCGGCCGACCCGGATGTGGCCGTGCGCCGACTTGGCGGTCACGTTCCCCTCGGCCTGGCCGACGTGGATCCGGCCGTTGGAGGCGTTGGCGTGCAGCTCGCCGCGGACCTCGTCGATCTCGGTGTCGCCGCTGCTGTTCTTGACCGTCAGCCGGCCGCCGACGGAGCCGATCTCGATCCGGCCGGCTCCGGAGACCTCGGCGTCCCAGGCCGTCCCGCCGAGCCGGATGTCCCCGAAGCCGCTGTCGAGCCGGGCGCTGTCGGCGTGCTCGACCTGGATCCGGCCGAGCGAGGTCTTCAGCCGGCAGGCGCCGAGCGCCCCCTCGGTGACGAACTCGGCCATCGGGGACTCGCTGTGGACCTCGGAGCCGACCGGCAGCTCGACCAGGATCTCGACCGCGCCCTTCTTGCCGCTGAAGACGGAGCGCTGCTTGGGGGCCTTGATGCCGAGCCGGCCACCCGAGAAGTCGACCTGGGTCTGCTCGGCGGCCTTGACGTCCGCCTCCTTGGCCGGGTTGGCGGGCCGGACCTCGACCACGGCGTCGGTGCGCTTGCTCGCCTTGATCCAGACCGAGCCGATGTCGAACTCGAGGATGGCGGAGATCGGTCCGTCGGTCTCGTACGTAGGCATGGCTGTCCCGTCCTCTTGACTCGTGTGGGTGTCCCCGCTGGTCGGAGCGGGGGTGACGTCGAAGGTGCAGAAGGTGGTGCGGGAGGTGCTGCGGGCGCTACGGAGCTGTCAGTGGACCCAGCCGGTGAAGCCCTGGCCGCCCATGCTGCGCGGGACCCGGCTGCCCGGGTCGGCGACCGGCCGGCGGGCCGGCTCACCGCCCTCCAGGGCGCCGGCCAGGGCCCGGACCAGCCAGGCGTTGAGCGAGAGGCCGGCCTCGACGGCGGCCTCCTCCGCCCGGGCCTTGAGGTGGGCGGGCAGCCGGAGGTTGATCCGGGCGGTGCCCGTCTCGTCCGACTCCGACGCCACCGGAGGCGCCACCGGTGGCACCACGGGCGACACGACTGGTGCCACCGGCGCCGACGGTGGTGCCATATCGCCGTGGAAGGCATCCGATCCGGGCGGCGCCGTCACCACGAACTCCGGGTCGAGTCCGCGCAGGCGCACGTCCACCGAGCCGGGGGCGAGGTCGCGGGTGACTTCTCCCATGGCCGCCGACAGCGCGTTGAGCAGGGTGAGCCGCACGGCCGACTCCAGCGGGAGCGTCAGCCGCTCGGCCAGCGCGCGGGCTTCGTCTCCGCCCGTGGCGGCGGCCACCGCGAGCTCGTTCCGGAGGTTTTCCACATATGGCGTGAGGTCCATGGCCGTAAGCATGGCACAGCGATGGCACCATGTCGAGCATTTATGGCACCACTGTGGCGCCATCACCCGAACGGCGGTGGCGCCAACCCGCGCCGGAACACGGAACCGCCCCGCCGACCCCCGGGAACGAGGGCGTCGACGGGGCGGTTCACCAGGGGAAACGCGGACCGCGGGAAGGTCAGGCCTGCTGCCAGCCCGCCAGGTAGGCGTCGATCTCCCCAGTCAGCCGGGTCTTGCCCGCCCCGTCCAGGAAGGAGGCCTCGACGGCGTTGCGGGCCAGCCCCGCCACCCCGGCCTCGTCCAGGCCCAGCAGTCGCGCCGCCACCGCGTACTCGGTGTTGAGGTCGGTGCCGAACATCGGCGGGTCGTCGCTGTTGACCGTCACCAGCAGTCCGGCGTCCACCATCCGCTTGATCGGGTGGTCCTCGATCCGCTCCACGGCCCGGGTGGCGATGTTGGAGGTCGGGCAGACCTCCAGCGGGATGCGGTGCTCGCCCAGGTGATCGAGCAGCGCCGGGTCCTTCACCGCCTGGGTGCCGTGCCCGATGCGCTCGGCGCCGAGCATCCGGATCGCGTCCCAGACCGTCTCCGGCCCGGTGGTCTCGCCCGCGTGCGGCACGCTGTGCAGGCCGGCCGCCCGGGCCCGGTCGAAGTACGGCTTGAACTGCGGGCGCGGCACGCCGATCTCCGGGCCGCCCAGGCCGAAGCTGACCAGGCCCTCGGGGCCCAGCTCGGTGGCCAGCCGGGCGGTCTCCTCGGCGGACCGCAGCCCCGCCTCGCCCGGGATGTCGAAGCACCAGCGCAGCACCACGCCGAGCTCCTTCTCGGCGCGCAGCCGCGCGTCCTCGATCGCCTCCATGAAGGCGACCTCGGGGATGCCCCGGCGGACCGAGGAGTACGGGGTGATGGTCAGCTCGGCGTACCGGATGTTCTGCCGGGCCATGTCCTCGGCCACGCCGTAGGTGAGCGCGCGGACGTCCTCGGCGTCCCGGACCAGGTCCACCACGCTGAGGTAGACCTCGATGAAGTGCGCGAAGTCGGTGAAGGTGAAGTACTCGGCGAGCGCCGCCGGGTCGGTCGGCACCTTGGAGTTCCCGGCGTACCGGGCGGCCAGCTCCGCGACGACGCGCGGCGAGGCCGAGCCGACGTGGTGGACGTGCAGCTCCGCCTTGGGCATCCCGGCGATGAACGCCTCGATGCTCCGGTCGGTGGAGCCGATCCGGCTGGTGTGGGGGACGATCCGACTTCCGTCCGGCTGGACCACGGTGGTTCCCTTCTTCCTTCTCCGTGCTTCTACGCGCGTATCGCGAAGTTCGGCCCAGGATAGGCCCACGCCGGGGGCGCCGTCCCCGGATCACCCCCCGAGCGCGACCGCCACGGTGTGGATCAGCAGCCCGGCCAGGGCGCCGACCACGGTGCCGTTGATCCGGATGAACTGGAGGTCGCGGCCGACGTTGGCCTCGATCTTGCGGGAGGCGTCGTCGGCGTCCCAGCCCGCCACCGTCTCGGAGATCAGCGAGGTGATCTCGGTGCGGTAGGTGTCGACCAGGTACTGGGCGGCGTCCTGGAGCCAGCCGTCCACCTTGGCCTGGAGCTTGGGGTCGGTGGCCAGGCGCTCGCCGAAGCGGCGCACGCCGTCGCGGATGCGCCGGCGCAGTTCGCTGTCCTCGTCCTCGGCCGCGCCCATCACCAGGGTGCGCACGGCCGCCCAGGTGGAGTTGATCAGGTCCTGCACCTCGGGGCGGGCCAGCAGCTCGCCCTTGGCCCGCTCGACCCGGGCGATGGTCTCCGGGTCGGTCTGCAGCTCGGTCGCGAAGTCGGCGAGGAAGTTGTCGATCGCGCCGCGGGCCGGGTGGTCCGGGTCGTCCCGGATCTCGGTGACGAACCGCATCAGCTCCTTGTAGACCCGCTCGCCGACCTGGTGGTCGATGAACCTGGGCGTCCAGCCCGGGGTCTTCTGGGTGACCTTCTGGACCACCTCCTCGTGGTTGGTGGTCAGCCAGCCGTGCGCCCGGACGGCGACCAGGTCCACCACCCCGTGGTGCCCGCCGTCCGCGACCACCTTGCCGAGCATCCGGCCCATCGGCTCGGCCACCGAGGTGGCCGCGGCCCGCCTGGTCACCGCCTCGGCGACCACCGCCCGCACGTCGTCGTCGCGGAGCACCGCGAGCAGGCCGCGGAGCGCCGCCGAGGCCTCCTTGGTGACCCGCTCGGCGCTGCCCGGCGCGGCCAGCCACTCCCCCAGCCGGCGGCCGATGCCGAGCGCCGCCAGGCGGCCGCGGACCACGTGGCCGGAGAGGAAGTTCTCGCCGACGAAGTCGCCGAGCGAGCGGCCGAAGGCGTCCTTCTTGGTCGGGATGATCGCGGTGTGCGGGATCGGCAGGCCGAACGGCCGGCGGAACAGCGCGGTCACCGCGAACCAGTCGGCCAGCGCGCCGACCATGCCCGCTTCGGCGGCGGCCGCCACGTACCCCGCCCAGGGGCCGGCGCCGGCCGCCTTGGCCCAGGTGGCCAGGGCGAAGACCAGGGTCGCGAAGGCCAGCAGGCCGGTCGCGATGGTCTTCATCCGGCGGACGCCGCGTCTCTTCTCCTCGTCGGCCGCGGTGAACCGGACTCCGGGGCCGGTCCCGCTGAAGGCATCGTCACTCACCCCGCCAGTCTGCCCGTTGCCCGGCGCGGACGGGGGCGCGCATCGCGATCACGCGCCCCCGGGGACCTCACATGCCGGGCGAGGAGGGGCCTCACTCCCCGCCCAGCACCATCCGCCGCACCTCCGCGCCCGCCCAGCGCTTCGGGTCCGTGCACCGCCGCCCGTCCAGCAGCACCCGCACCCCCGGCAGGTCCACCGGCGCCAGGTCCCGGTACTCCGGGTGGTCCGCCTGCAGCACCGCCGCCACCACCGGCTCCCCGCCGTACGGCGGCAGCCCGAGCGCCGCCAGCTCCTCCGCCTCGTACAGCGGGTCGCTGACGTACGGCCGCGCGCCCGCCGACCGCACCGCCTCGACCAGCGGGAACACCCCGGAGTACGCCGTCTCCTTGACCCCGCCCCGGTACGAGGCGCCGAGCACCAGCACGCCCTGCCCGGCGATCCCGCCCGGCACCGCGCCCGCCAGCACGCCCACCGCGTACCCCGGCACCGCCAGGTTGGCCTCGCGCGCCGCCCGGACCACCGTCGCCCCCGGGTCGTTCCACAGGTACAGCCGCGGGTACACCGGGATGCAGTGCCCGCCGACCGCGATGCCCGGCCGGTGCAGGTGGCTGTACGGCTGCGAGTTGCAGGCGTCGGCGATCTCCGCGAAGTCCACCCCGACCTCGTCCGCGTAGCGGGCGAACTGGTTGGCCAGCGCGATGTTCACGTCCCGGTACGTGGTCTCGGCGAGCTTGCTGAACTCGGCCGCCTCCACCGAGGCCAGCTCCCAGACGCCGTTGGGCCGGGGCAGGTCGGGGCGCGGGTCGAAGTCCAGCACCGCCCGGTAGAACTCGGCGCCGCGCCGGGTGGAGGACGCGTCCAGGCCGCCGACCAGCTTGGGGTAGCGCCGCAGGTCCGCGAAGACCCGTCCGGTGCGGACCCGCTCCGGACTGAACACCAGCGCGAAGTCCGTCCCGGCCGCGAGCCCCGACCGGGCCGACAGCCGCGGCGCCCAGCGCTCCCTGGTGGTGCCGACCGGCAGGGTGGTCTCGTAGCTGACCAGGGTGCCCCGGCGCAGCCCGGCCGCGACGGCGTCGGTGGCCGCGTCCAGCAGGGCGAAGTCCGGGCTGCCGTCGGCGGCGGTGACCAGCGGGACGACCACGACGACGGCCTCGGCCCGGGCGACCGCGGCCGCGGTGTCGGTGGTGGCCCGCAGCAGGCCCTCGGCGACGACCCGCTTGAGCGCCTGGTCCAGGCCCGCCTCCCGGGGGAACGGCGGCACGCCCCGGTTGACGCTGTCCACCACGCCCGGCGCGATGTCCGCGCCGGTCACCCGGTGGCCCTTCAGCGCGAACTGCACCGCCAGTGGCAGGCCCAGCTTGCCCAGCCCGACCACGCAGACGTCCAGGCTCATCCCCGTCCTCCGTTCACCGAGTCGGCCAGCCGGCGCCACGCCGGGTTCCTCCGCAGCCCGCGCCGCACCTGCTCCGGGACGAGACCGCGCCACAGCTGCCGCGCCAGGTCCAGCGGCCCGGCGGCCGCCTCGACCTCCGCCACCGCCGCCTCCTCGCGCAGCAGGAACAGCTCGTCCGGCAGACCGAGCCGGGCGTCCCGGAACGCCGGGTAGCCCGCGTACTGCCGCCGTCCGTCCACCACCACCGGCGGATCGCCGTGCGCCGCCTCGTAGCGGACCTGGTCACGCAGCGCCTCCGGCCGTACCGCGCAGGCCAGTTCGAGCCGCACCCGCTCGGCGACCGGCAGCCGGTGGTACACCTCGCGGGCGCCGAACCGCTCGACCAGCCGGGCGGTCTCGACGCACACCCGCTCCTGCATGTCCGCGGTCAGCAGCAGGAAGCCCTCCCGCAGCAGCCGGGGCACGTCCCAGCCGAAGCTGCGGGCCCGGATGGCGTCCAACTCCTCGCCCGGCTCGGCCAGTTCGACGGCCACCTGCTGCAGCGCGGCGATCCCGCGCAGCCGGTCCAGCACCCCGGCCCGCTCGGTGACGTTGCCCCGGTCCTCGCGCAGCACCAGGAAGTAGCAGTCGTAGGAGGCGAGGACGGACACCCTGGCCGCCCGCAGGCAGGCCTCCAGGGTGAACGGCTGGTCCGAGAAGACCTTCAACCCCTCGTCGCGGCGCAGCCCGTGGCGCCGGACGAGGTCGAGCCGGAACAGCTTGGTGTCGGCCAGCGCCCAGGCCAGCGCGGAGTCGGCGAAGCCCACCGACTCGGCGTCGGCGTGGAAGATCCCCTGCGGCACCAGCCGCCCGTTCACCCCGACCTGCTTGGGCACCACCACGTCCGAGCCCCAGGCGTCGGCGGCCGTGACCAGCCGTTCCAGCGCCTCCTCGCCGAGCCAGTCGTCCGCGCCGAGGAACAGCACGTAGCGGCCGCGGGCCAGCTCCAGGCCACGGTTGGTCGGGCCGGCCGGGCCGCCCGAGTTGGACTGGTGCACCACCGTGAACAGCCCGGGGTGGCGGGCGGCGTACTCGTCCAGCAGCTCCCCGCCGCCGTCCGTGGAGCCGTCGTCCACCGCCACCACCTCCAGCCGCCCCGGCGCCAGGGACTGCCCGACCAGCGAGTCCAGGCAGGCGGTGAGGTACGGCATGGTGTTGTAGACCGCGACCACCACGGTCACGTCGGGTACGGCCATCGGGTGGCGGGCCTCCGGTTCCGGACATCGGCGAGTGATGCCGGGTCAACTCACGGTGAGGGCCGGGGGTCACGACGATCACCCACACCGGTGACTAGGAACCGAACGCACCCCCGGCCGTCGCACGGGTGAGCGACGGCCGGGAAGGCGAACCAGGACCCGGCACCCGTCAGCCGATCGCGACCTCCGCGTACATCCGGGCGATCACGTCCTCGATGGCCGGCTCGCGCACCGACAGGTCCACCAGCGGGTAGCGCGCGGCGACCGCCGCCACGATCGGCGCGGCGCTCTCCTGGGCCGGGAAGGCCAGCCACTGGCGCGACCCCTCGACCCGGGTGACCCGGGCCCCGGGCACCTCGACCGGGTGCCCGAGTTCCTGCGCGAGGTCCACCACCAGCGTCCGCTCGCTGCGGCCGGTGGCGTGCAGCCCCTCCAGCCCGCCGTCGTACACCAGCCGGCCGTGGTCGATCACCATCACCCGGCCGCAGAGCTGCTCGATGTCGGTCAGGTCGTGGGTGGTGAGCAGCACGGTGGTGCCCCGGTCCCGGTTGACCTCGCGCAGGAACTCCCGCACCCGGCCCTTGCTGACCACGTCCAGGCCGATGGTCGGCTCGTCCAGGTAGAGCACCCGGGGGTCGTGCAGCAACGCCGCCGCGAGGTCGCCGCGCATCCGCTGGCCGAGCGAGAGCTGGCGCACCGGGGTGTCCAACAGCCCGCCGAGGTCGAGCAGTTCGACGCAGCGGTCGAGGTTCTCGCGGTACCGGGCGTCCGGGATCCGGTAGATCCGGCGGGCGAGCTCGAAGGAGTCGCGCAGCGGCAGGTCCCACCAGAGGGTGGTGCGCTGGCCGAAGACGACGCCGATCCGGCGGGCCAGCGCGACGCGCTCCCGGGCCGGGTCGACCCCGGCCACCCGCAGCCGTCCGGAGCTGGGGACGAGGATGCCGGTGAGCATCTTGATGGTGGTGGACTTGCCGGCCCCGTTGGGCCCGATGTAGCCGACGCACTCGCCGGCCTCGACGGTGAAGCCGAGCCCGTCCACCGCGCGGACCTCGCGCCTGGCCCGGCTGAACCGGCCGGTGCGGGTCCGCACGGTGAAGGTGCGGTGGACGTCCTGCAGTTCGATCAGTGCCATGGGGTTCCTCACGAAGCGAAGCGGAGCGGCGGGGGTTCAGCTGCCGGTGCCGCGGTAGGCGCGCAGCCCGGCCCGCCAGGCCAGTCCGGCGGCGAGGACGCAGACCGCGGCGGCCACCGGGGAGGCGAACTGGAAGGCGGTGGGCAGGCCGAGCGGGTCGGGCCGGTCGAGGATGCGCAGCGTGGGCAGCCAGTTGACGAAGGCCAGCGGGACGCCGAAGACCACCGCGGCGACCAGCTCCTTGGCGAAGATCGTCGGCGGGTAGTGCAGCAGGGTCGCGCCGCCGTAGGTGAAGGAGTTCTGGATCTCCTTGGACTCGCCCCACCAGAACTGGACGGTGGCGCCGCCGACGTAGACCGCGCCGAAGATGACGGTGCCGCAGAGCAGCAGGACGGGCACCAGCAGCACCCGGTCCCAGGTCCAGTGCACGTCCAGGGCGGTCAGCGACCAGACCAGCACGGCGACGGCCTGGAGCGGGCGGCCGAGCCGGCGCAGCGAGAAGCGCTCCGCGCACAGCTGGGAGAGCGCGGGCGCGGGCCGGATCAGCATGGTGTCCAGCGAGCCGCTCCTGATCCGCGCGCCCAGGCCCTCGGCCGAGCCGACCAGCAGGTTGGCCGTGCCGAGCGAGAAGGCCGCGGTGGCGTAGAGGAAGGCCGTCTCCGGCAGGCTCCAGCCGCCGAGCCGGTCGGTGTGCCGGAACATGATCACCAGCACCACGAAGTCGAGGGAGTGGGTGACCAGGCTGGCCACCAGGTTCAGGGCGAAGGAGGCCCGGTAGGCCATCATCGAGCGCATCCACATCCGGGCGCAGAGCCACCAGGAGCGCAGCGCCCAGGCGGTGCGGGGCCCGAAGGACTCCTGGTGCCCGAGGGAGTCGCGGGGCTCGAGGGGCTCCCGTACGAGCTGCTCAGCCACCCTGCACCACCACCCTGCGGGTGGCCAGCCACTGGGCGCCCCGCCCGGCGGCGAGCAGCACCGCCGCCCAGCCGAGCTGGAAGCCGAGCGCCCCGAGCAGCGCGGCGCCGCCGGTCCGCTCCAGGAAGACGTCGGTGGGGACGTTCACCAGCGCCGACCAGGGCAGCACCCGGCCGAGGTCGCCGAGCCAGCCGGGGAACAGCGCGACCGGCAGCAGCATCCCGGAGAAGAACATCGAGACCACCAGCATCACCGAGCGCACCCCCTCCGAGTCGTGCAGCCAGAAGCCGGTGATCGAGACCAGGAACCGCAGCCCGAAGCTGACGATCACCGCGAGCAGCGCCGAGAGCAGGAAGAACGCCCAGGTCAGCGGGTGTTCGGGCAGCCGGATGCGGAACACCAGCGCGCCGATCAGCATCGGCACGGTGCCGCGCACCAGCGCCTGGAAGCCGGCCCGGCCGAGGTCGGAGGCCAGCCACCAGCCCTGGAAGTCGACCGGGCGGTAGAGGTCGACGGCGATGTCGCCGCTGCGGAAGCGGTCCTGGAGGTCGTCCTGGAAGCCGCCGCCCCACACCGCGACGGTGACCAGCAGGCTCTGGCTGACCCAGATGTACGTGACGGCCTGGCTCTGGTCGTAGCCGCCGAGGCCGGGGCGGGCCTGCCAGAGGGCGAGGAAGGAGGAGGCCAGGATGATGCCGAAGACGGTGTTGGTGAAGGTGCCGGCCACGGTGGCGGCCCGGTAGGTGGAGTAGCGGCGGAAGGCGCCGCGGGCAACGGCGGCGTAGAGCATATTGTCTCCTTGTCGACAAATATGGGCAGAGGGAGGCGCCCCTCGACATCCGCGCACGCCCCAACGGCTCCGACCGGCCGTACCCGGGGGGTGCCGGGCCTGGCGGGCGGAGCTGCGGAAGTCGGTGCGCCGGAAAGCCGGTGCACTGGAAGGCCAGTACACCGAAAAGTCGGCGCGCTATGCGGTTTTCACCTTTCACCGTACCTCCGGCCCGCACCACCCGCACCCGGTTTTTCCGACCTGAGCCGACGTCAAATAGCAGATAATCTCGGCATGACCTTGAGCACCCGCCGCCAGGCCAAACGGGCCGCCCGCCGCGAGGCCCGCCGCGCCCTCCCGCTCTGGCGCCGGCTCCTGCCCACCTGGCGGATCACCCTCGGCACCCTCACCGCGCTGCTCCTGCTCGCCGCCGGCGGCTTCGCCGTGCTCTACGTCATCGTCCCGGTACCCGACCCCAACGCCCACGCCGTCGCCCAGAACAACATCTACCTCTACGCCGACGGCACCACCGAGATCGCCCGCACCGGCGCCGTCAACCGCACCGACGTCACCATCGACCAGATCCCGCTCCCGACCCAGCAGGCCGTCGTCTCCGCCGAGGACCGCACCTTCTACCAGAACCGCGGCATCGACCTGAAGGGCATGCTCCGGGCCGGCTGGAACACCCTGCTCGGCAAGGGCATGCAGGGCGGCTCCACCATCACCCAGCAGTACGTCAAGAACTACTACCTCACCCAGGACCGCACCATCGAGCGCAAGGGCCGCGAACTGCTCATCGCCCTCAAGGTCGACCAGCAGCGCGACAAGCGCGAGATCCTCGCCGGCTACCTCAACAGCAGCTACTTCGGCCGCGGCGCCTACGGCATCCAGAGCGCCGCCCACGCCTACTACGGCGTCGACGTCTCCCAACTCACCCTCGGCCAGGGCGCCTACCTCGCCTCCCTGCTCCAGGCCCCCAGCCTCTACGACGTCAAGACCGCCACCCCCGCCAACCGCGAGAAGGCCGTCGCCCGCTGGAACTACGCCCTCGACGGCATGGTCCAACTCGGCTTCCTCACCCCCGCCGACCGCGCCGCCACCACCTTCCCCGACCCGATCGACCCCCAGCCCGCCACCGGCCTCGCCGGCCAGGCCGGGTACCTGGTCGGCGTCGCCGACGACTACCTCGTCTCCTCCGGCACCATCGACGCCGCCACCCTCAAGGCCGGCGGCTGGCGCATCACCACCACCTTCGACAAGCCCCGGCAGGACGCCTTCGCCAAGGCCGTCCAGGAGCAGCTCACCGGCGAACTCGACCCCCAGGCCCGCCCCACCACCGACACCGACGTCCGGGTCGCCGGCGCCTCCGTCGAACCCGCCACCGGCCGGGTCGTCGCCGTCTACGGCGGCCCCGACTACGCCAAGCAGCCCTACAACGACGCGCTGCGCCAGGACAACCAGATCGGCTCCACCTTCAAGCCCATCGACCTCGCCGCCGGCCTGGTCGCCCAGCACGACCTCGACGGCCGCCCGATCACCACCGAGTCCCGCTACGACGGCACCAGCGAACGCCCCGTCACCGGCGGCCCCACCCCCTACGCCCCGCCCAACGAGGACGGCGTCGACTACGGCAACATCACCCTGCGCTACGCCATGGTGAAGTCCGTCAACTCCGTGTACGCCCAGGAGGGTGTGGACGCCGGACTCGCCCGCGTCCGGGAGACCGCCGTCAGACTCGGCATCCCCGACAGCGTCCGCGGCATGGACCCGGCCAACACCTCGATGACCCTCGGCACCGCCACCCCCAGCGCCCTCGACCTGGCCGGCGCCTACGCCACCCTCGCCGACCACGGCCAGGCGCACACCCCCTGGTCCGTCCTCAAACTCGAACGCGTCAACCCCGGCGGCGCCGTCGACGTCCCCAAGATGCCCGAGCACAACCCCACCGACGCCCTCGACCGGGAGATCGCCGACTCCGTCACCGACGTGCTGCGCGACGTCATCAGCCCGCGCGGCACCGGCGCCGCCGCCCTCGACCTCGGCCGCCCCGCCGCCGGCAAGACCGGCACCACCGACTCCAACCTCTCCGCCTGGTTCGCCGGCTACACCCCCGAACTCGCCACCACCGTCGGCCTGTTCCGGGAGAACCCGAAGACCCACGCCAAGGAACCGCTGGCCGGCACCGCCGGACTCAGCCGGATCAACGGCGGCGCCTTCCCCACCCGGATCTGGACCGCCTACACCGCCGCCGCCCTCGACGGCACCCCCACCCAGGACTTCGACCTCCGGACCGGACACGGCGCCACCACCGCCACCCCCTGGCCCGGCGTGTCCACTAGCAGCAGCCCCAGCGCCACCACCCCGACCACCGCCCCGGCCGCCGGCGGCGAACCCGCCACCACCGACCCGGCCCCCGGCACGCCCGTCGGCCACACGCCCAGCGCCCCCGCCGCCACCGGCCAGCCCCCCACCGGCCCCAACACCCCCAGCCCGCAGGCCACCAGGCCGACGACCACGGACCCGGAGCAGCCCAGCCCCACCCCGAAGCCCACCCTGGTCCAGCCGACCCGCCCCACGGCCCTGCCCAGCGCCACCGGCGGCCCCGCGAGCCACCCGGTGCCGCCGCCCCCGACGCCCTGAGCCCCCGATCGGCTCCCGGTCAGCCCCTGAGCTCCTTCTCCAGCGGGGTGCGGAACCGCGGCGTCACCCGCACCTCGCCCAGCCAGCCCGCCAACCGCTCCGCCTCCGCCGCGACCGCCCGCTCCGCCTCCGCCCCGGCCCCCCGGAACAGCCGCCACACCACCTCGCCGTCCGCGCGCTGCGTCCAGCCGCCCACCACCTCGCCGCACCACCACACCGTCGGCCCGGCGTTGCCCGCCCGGTCGAACAGCGCCGGCACGTCCTCCGGCCGCAGGTACCAGTCCCGCCCGCGCCAGCCCATCACCGCCGGGTCCAGCGCGGGCAGCAGCGCCGCCCACGGCTCCGGCTCCGCCACCGGCCCCTCGTCCCCCGGCAGCACCAGGGCGGGCGCCCCGCCGGCCAACGCCACGTCCAGCGCCCCGAGATCGGCCAGCGCCCGGCGGACGTCCCCCAGCGTCCAGCCCGTCCACCACTTCACGTCCTCGACCGTCGCCGGCCCGTACGCCGCCAGCCAGCGCCGCACCACCTCGGCCTTCGCCTCCCGCACCGGCACCTCCGGCCACTGCGGCACCAGCGCCCACGGGTAGCTGCTGCTCAGCCACGACCCGCGCGGACGGCAGCGGCGCACGTGCCCGTCCGAGGCCAGCAGCCGCAGCAGCCGGCTGCCCACGCTCTGCCGCGCCTCGTACGCCTTGCCCGCGGACATCAGCATCGTCTCGCGCAACTGCGGTACGTCCTCGGAGAGTTCCTTGGTCGTCGCCTCGCCGCGCCCGGCCAGCGCGGCCAGCACCTCGCGCTCCGCCTCCGCCAGCCTGGCCTCGTCCCAGCCCTCGGCGTGGTCCCGCAGGTGCTTCAGCAGCGTCGCCCGCTCCTTCGCCGCGATCGCCCGTGCCGCCGCCGAACTCACGTACGGGGCCAGGCCCTCCGTCACCGCGAAGATCGTCCGCCGCATCGACAGCAGCTTCACCAGCGAGACGTCCTCGTACAGCGCCCGGTCCACCTCCGCCGCCGAGGGCTCGGCCAGCCGCGCGCAGGCCGACAGGTACACCGTGGCCGCGTCCGTCGCGTGCAGCCCGACCACCGCGTCGGCCACGTCCTCCACCCGCGCCGCCCGCACCGACGGCGCCAGCAGCTGACGCCGCCCCAGCCTGGCCCGACGCTCCCCGTCCCCGATCACCGGCACACTCATGCCGGGACCCTAGCGCGCGGCACCGACAACGCCCCCGATCCCCGCGGCGGAACGCCATGTCGCGGACCCCCGCCGCGAAAGCACGGTGCCCCCGACCCGGGTCGGGGGCACCTCAGGGCACGGAGCGGATCAGACCGTCACAGGTACAGCCCGGTCGAGCCCTCCGTGTCGCCGAAGCGGGTGGCGGCGACGGCGTGCAGGTCGCGCTCGCGCAACAGCACGTAGGTGGCGCCGCGGACCTCGACCTCCAGCTTGTCCTCCGGGTCGTACAGCACCCGGTCGCCGGGCTCCACCGAGCGCACGCTCTGGCCCACCGCGACGGCCTCCGCCCAGGTACAGCGCTTGGACAGCTCCGCCGTGGCCGGGATCAGGATGCCGCCGGTCGAACGGCGCTCGCCCTCGCCGCCCTCGATCCGCACCAGCACGCGGTCGTGCAGCATCCGGATCGGCAGCTTCTCGCCGAGCCGGTCGTGGCGGGCGGGCTCCTGCGCGTCGTCGGAGCGCGTCGGTTCGTGGTTCGTACTCACGGTCCCGAAGGTACCTCCCCCGGGCGCGGGGCGTGACGCTGGCCCGGTATCCGGAAGGCCCGGCAGGCGGAGCGCCGGGCACGCGAAAGGCCGGGCACCCGTCGCGCCCGGCCCCACCGTCCCGCTGTGCGCTCAGCCCTTGCGGCGCTTGCGCGCCGAGGCGACCAGCAGCACCAGGCCCACGCCGACCAGCGCGGCCGGGACGATCCGCTCGCGGCGCGGCTGCCCCTTCTCGTCCACGAACTGCGCCCGGACCTTCTCCACCACGCCGCTGGCGGCCACGTACGCCCGGGCGGTCTTCTCCTCGACGGCGGCCACCGCCTTGGCCTTGACCTGGGCGGTCACCGTGCTCGGGTGGACGCGGACGGCCAGCTCGTCCAGGGTCGACGCCAGCCGGTCACGCGTCCGCTCGATGTCCGCCTCGATCTGGGCGGTCGTCCGCGCCGACTTGTCCTGCGTGCTCGCCTCGCCCACTCGGGCCACCCCATTCACTCGCCGATGTTGTTCCATCCGATCCCTGCGATCGGTGCGACTGACCCAGTGTGTCAGCTGCCGCACACGGTCGCGCGGCCCCACCCACCATCGGAGGTAAGTTTGCCGTGGTACGACCGCCCGTCCCAGCATCCAGGAGAGTACGACCGTGAGTGAGCGTCTCCAGCCCGGCGACACCGCGCCCGCCTTCAGCCTGTCCGACGCCGACGGCAACCAGGTGTCCCTCGCCGACCACGCGGGCCGCAAGGTCATCGTCTACTTCTACCCCGCCGCCCTGACGCCCGGCTGCACCAAGCAGGCCTGCGACTTCACCGACAACCTGGAGGTCCTCGCGGACGCCGGCTACGACGTCATCGGCATCTCCCCGGACAAGCCGGAGAAGCTCGGCAAGTTCCGCGAGGCCGAGAACCTCAAGGTCACCCTGCTGTCCGACCCGGACAAGGAGGTGCTGGAGGCGTACGCCGCCTTCGGCGAGAAGCAGAACTACGGCCGCACCTACCTGGGCGTCATCCGCTCCACGATCGTCGTGGACGAGCACGGCAAGGTCGAGCACGCGTTCTACAACGTGCGGGCCACCGGCCACGTCGCCAAGCTGCTGCGCGACCTCAAGGTCGGCGCGTAAGCGTCGGCGCGTAAGCACGGCCGGTACGACGAAGCGGTGGCGGCACACCCCCCGACCGGGTGCACCGCCACCGCCGTCCTCACCTCAGCGGACCGCCCTGATCAGCAGGTCCCGAGGTCGCTCCAGACGCCCCACGAGCCGCTGGCCGCGGGGTCGTCGCCCTTGGTCCACCACTTGTTCTGGTAGTAGTGGCCCTTCCACGAGACCTTGGTGGGCGTCGCGTAGGTGGTGCCGGCGTCCCAGCTCGGGGCGGCCGCGCAGGTGCCCGAGGTCGGGGTCGCGGTCGGCGTCGGCGTCCCGGTCGGGGTGGCCGTCGGCGTGCCGGTCGGCGTGCCCGTGGGGGTCGGCGTCGGGGTGGCCGTCTGCGACGGCGTCGGGGTCGGGGTCGGCGTGCCGCCGTCCACCGCGCCGCGGGTCAGGTCGCCCTTGATCCCGTACAGCGTGCCGCCCACGTTGACCGTCCAGTTCGACGGCGTGGACACCGGCAGGTAGTAGACGAAGTCCATGTCGATCGAGGCGCCCGGCGCCAGCGACTGCCAGCCCGGCAGCTTGACCGACACCCGGTTGTAGGTGCCCTTCAGGCCGCCCACGTTGCCCGGGCCCGGGTTGTCCTGCTTGATGACCTGGAGGCCGAAGCCGGACTGGTCCTTGGCGTTGCCCGGGGCCGAGTTGCCGTAGTCGAACTGGAACTCGGTGCCGCCCGGCAGGGTCAGCGTCGAGTTGTTGACGATGTGCAGCTTCGGGTTGATCGGGTAGTTCGAGTCGCCCAGCGCGAAGTTGGTGAACGACACGTCGATCGGCAGGGTCTGCTGCGGCAGCGCGGTCGTCGCGCGGACCGCGCCGTACGGGGCCGCCGACTTGAACTTGTCGTACATCAGCGAGGTCAGCGTCGAACCGGGCACGTACTCGCCCTTGCCGCCGTTGGCGGCCGCGTCCCACTTGTAGTCGCCCGCGAGCTCCCAGATCATCGCGCCGCCGGCGCCCTGGTTGACGATGTAGTCCGCCTTGGCGCCCACCGACTGCTCGTCCTCGGTGGAGAGGAACACCTTCTTGGCGTCGTTCCACAGCCACGGCGCCACCAGCGCCGAGCTGTAGTTGCGGGTGTAGGTGCCCTGCAGCGCGGTGTCGGAGACGCCGTACTTGGCCAGGTAGTCGGGCAGGATGCCCTTCTCCAGGTTCTTGGCGTGCCACATCGGGTTCGACCCGGCCGGGGACTCCTTGCCCGCGTCGTCCTTGTCGTTCCAGATGTTGTCGATGCCGACCGCGCCGTCACCGCAGGCCGTCAGGCCGGAGCCGGCCGGGCAGGTGGTCGCCGAGGCGGTGCCCCAGAGGCCGTTGGTGCCGCCCTGCACGTTCTTGAAGCCGCGGGTGTAGTACGGCAGGCCGACGTTGATCCGGCCTCCCGGCATCGAGCCGCGGAAGTAGTGGTACGACCAGTCGGCGTTCAGGTAGCCGATGCCCCCGTACTGCCCGGTGCCGTAGACGTTGGCGGCGGCCAGCTCGCCGTCCTTGCCGTCGTCGTACAGCGAGGCGTTCGGGCCCACGTACTTGTTCCAGGCGCCGTGCAGGTCGTACGACATGATGTTGACGTAGTCCAGGTACTTCGCCACCTGGAAGGTCTCCATGCCGCGCAGCAGGTAGCCGGAGGACGGGGCGGCGACCGACAGCAGGTAGTGCCTGCCGTCGGCGGCGCCGGCCTTGTCCAGGCTCTCGCGCAGGGTCTTCATCAGCGCCGCGTAACCCTTGGCCAGCGAACCGCGCTTGCCGTTGGCGAGCTGCCAGTCCAGCGGGTTGCCGGCGTCCTTCATCGAGGTCGGGTACTCGTAGTCGACGTCGACGCCGTTGAAGCCGTACTTGCGGATGAAGTCGACCGAGGAGGCGGCGAAGGTGTCGATGCCGGCCTGGTTGACACTGCCGTCCGGGTTGACGGTCATCGAGTAGAAGCCGCCGGAGTTGACGCGCTTGCCGTCGTCCCCGAAGTAGCCGCCGGTCTCGGTCCAACCACCCACCGAGATCAGGGTCTTGACGTTCGGGTACTGCTTCTTGAACTTCGTCAGCAGGTTGAAGTGGCCCTTGTACGGCAGGCTCGGGTCCAGCTCGGCACCGGGGACGCCGGGGAAGGAGATCCCGGTGGCCTCGTTGGTCGGGCCGTCGGTGCCGACCGAGAGCTTGTTGTCGCCGCCGACGTGGCCGAAGGCGTAGTTGAGGTGGGTGACCTTGTCCCAGGGGATGTCGGTCGCCAGGTACGGGGCGTCGCCGTTCTTGCCGGTGCGCCAGCCGGTGAAGTAGCCGATGATGCGGCGCTGGTGGTCCGCGCCCATCTTCTCGCGCCCGCTGGTGTCGTAGACGGAGCAGTACGGGACGTCCACGCCGGGCGTCTGGTACAGGCCGTCGGGCCGACAGGCCGCGTTGTCGACGGCCGCCGACGCCTGCGAGGGCGCCGCACCCAGCGTCGCCATCAGCAGTCCGGCCAACGAGGCCGCCGCGAGCGAGGCCACACCGGCGCGGGCCGCCGGGCTCTTCCGGCGGTGCGCGGCGGTGGGACGCCGCTCCGCCGTGTTTCGGATCAACACTCGGTCCTCCAGGAGAGAGTGTCGGCGCGTGCCTGTGGGGGAGCACGCACGTGGGGGTTGCAATTGGCGGAGAAGCTATGTGGTCTGAACCACATAGGTCAATAGGTCTGTACCAATTGGTAATCAACAGCCAAACATCACAGGTCGGAAGCGCGCGACATCCAGTCAGCCCCCTGGCCGAAACCCACTCCCGGCACCCCCGGGGCGACCCGACGGGCCCGGCGCCACCGCCGCCGCGGGGCCCGGACGCGGCACCGGCGGGGCGACGGCGGAAGTCGCTGTCCCCACACTCGGCGAAGCCCTAGACTGGTCGCCATGCGGCCTTGGCGGAATTGGCAGACGCCTGGGTTTTAGGTGCCCATGGGAGAAATCCCGTGAGGGTTCGAGTCCCTCAGGCCGCACTAGCCCTAGACTCGAAGGCCCGCCCCGAGAGTGATCTCGGGG
>NZ_JBHVEU010000126.1:0-20031 GCF_042802075.1 Kitasatospora sp. NPDC057518 | reverse complement strand
CCCCTCAACGGGACGTTAGATCAGACCGGTCAGCCGACCGCCTCGACGCTCTCACCGGGCGGGCGTCCGCTCACCCGTTCGGACTCAAGGGCGGTCTGCAGGATCACCACCGCGGCGGCCTGGTCGACCACCGAGCGGCCCTTCTTCGCCTTGACCCCCGAGGCGCGCAGCCCGTGGGTCGCGGTGACGGTCGACATCCGCTCGTCCACCAGCCGCACCGGCACCGGGTAGAGCCGGTTCGCCAGCCGGGTCGCGTACGCCCGGACCTTCTCCGCCGCCGGGCCCTCCTTGCCGCTGAGCGAACGCGGCAGCCCGACGATCACCTCCATCGCGTCGTACTCCTCGACGATGGCGGCGATCCTGGCCTGCGACTTCACCCCGGCCGGGACGGTCTCCACGGGCGTGGCGAGCACCCCGTCGGGGTCGCAGGACGCGACCCCGATCCGGGCGTCCCCGACGTCGACGGCGATCCGCCGACCCCGTCGGAAGGGCCTCTCCTCGAGCTCCATCAGCTGGCGCGCTCCGCGACCAGGCCGAGCACCGCGGCGATGGCCTCGCCGACCGCGGCCGGGTTGGAGCCGCCGCCCTGGGCGACGTCGTCCTTGCCGCCACCGCCGCCGCCGAGGGTCTTGGCGGCGGTCCGGACCAGCTCGCCGGCCTTGATGCCGCGGCCGCGGGCGTCCTCGTTGGTGGCGATCACGGTCAGCGGGCGGTCGTTCGCCACGGTGAAGGCGGCGACCACGGCCGGGCGCGAGCCGAGGCGGCCGCGCACGTCCAGGACCAGCTTGCGCAGCTCGTCCGCGCCCACGCCGTCGGCGACCTGCGCGGCGACCACGGCGATGCCGTGCACGTCCTCGGCCGAGTCGGCCAGGCCCGCCGCGGCGGCCAGCACCTTCTCGGCGCGGAAGCGCTCGATCTCCTTCTCGGCGTCCTTGAGCTTGGCGAGCATGCCCGAGATCTTCTCCGGCAGCTCCTCCGGACGGCCCTTGACCAGCTCGGTGAGCTGGGCGACCACGGTGTGCTCACGGGCCAGGAACCGGTAGGCGTCGCTGCCGACCAGCGCCTCGACGCGGCGCACGCCGGAGCCGATCGAGGACTCGCCGAGCAGCTTCACCAGGCCCAGCTGGGCGGTGTTGCCGACGTGGGTGCCGCCGCACAGCTCCTTGGAGAAGTCGCCGATGGTGACGACCCGGACCTCGTCGCCGTACTTCTCGCCGAACATCGCGATGGCGCCGGCCTTGCGGGCCTGGTCCATCGTCATGACCTCGGCGGTGACCTCCAGCTCGCGGGTCAGCACGTCGTTGATCTTCTGCTCGACGTCGACCAGCACGCTGCCGGGAACGGCGGCGGGCGAGCCAAAGTCGAAGCGGAAGCGGCCGGGGGCGTTCTCGGAGCCGGCCTGGGCGGCCGTCGGGCCGAGCGCGTCGCGCAGCGCCTGGTGGGTCAGGTGGGTGGCCGAGTGGGCGCGGGCGATCGCCCGGCGGCGCTCGGTGTCGATCGTGGCGTACGCCGAGGCGCCCAGCACGACCTCGCCGAACAGCACCCCGCCGGAGTGCACGATGACGCCCGGGACGGGCTGCTGCACGTCGCGGATCTCCACCACCGCGCCGGACTCCAGCCGGATCCGGCCCTGGTCGGCGAGCTGGCCACCGCCCTCGGCGTAGAACGGGGTGCGGTCGAGGATGATCTCGACCTCGTCGCCCTCGGAGGCGGCCGGCGCCGGGACGCCGTCCACCAGCAGGCCGACCACGGTGGCCTCGCCCTCGGTGAGCGAGTAGCCGGTGAAGACGCTGGCACCGGACGTGTCGGCGACCTCGCGGTACGCGGCGACGTCGGCGTGGCCCATCTTCTTGGCCTTGGCGTCGGCCTTGGCGCGGTCCCGCTGCTCCTGCATCAGGCGGCGGAAGCCGGCCTCGTCCACCTGGAGGCCCTGCTCCTCGGCCATCTCCAGGGTGAGGTCGATCGGGAAGCCGTAGGTGTCGTGCAGCTTGAACGCCTGGTCGCCGGAGAGCACCGCGCCGCCGGACTGCTTGGTCTCGGTGACCGCGGCGTCCAGCAGGTTGGTGCCGGCCTTCAGGGTCTGGAGGAAGGCCGCCTCCTCGCCGACGACGACCGTCTCGATGCGCTTGCGGTCGCTCTCCAGCTCCGGGTACTGCGGGGCCATCGCCTTGATGGCGATGTCGGTGAGGTCCTTGGCCACCACGCCGGTGGCGCCCAGCAGGCGCATGTTGCGGATGGCGCGGCGCAGGATGCGGCGCAGCACGTAGCCGCGGCCCTCGTTGCCGGGGGTGACGCCGTCGCCGATCAGCATCAGCGCGGTGCGGATGTGGTCGGTGACCACGCGCAGCGAGACGTCCGCCTTGTGGTCGGCGCCGTAGGTGTGGCCGGTGAGCTCGGCGGCGCGGTCGAGGATCATCCGGCTGGTGTCGATCTCGAAGAGGTTGTCGACGCCCTGCAGGATGGCGGCGAGGCGCTCCAGGCCGAGGCCGGTGTCGATGTTCCGGCTCGGCAGGTCGCCGAGGATCTCGAAACCGTCCTTGCCGTCGCCGTGGCCGCGCTCGTACTGCATGAAGACCAGGTTCCAGATCTCCAGGTAGCGCTCGCCGTTGACGGCCGGGCCGCCCTCCTCGCCGTACGCGGGGCCGCGGTCGTAGTTGATCTCCGAGCACGGGCCGCACGGGCCGGGGACGCCCATCGACCAGAAGTTGTCCTTCATGCCCAGGCGCTGGATGCGCTCCGAGGGCACGCCGATGACGTCACGCCAGATCTGCTCGGCCTCGTCGTCGTCCTTGTAGACGGTGATCCAGAGCTTCTCCTTCTCCAGGCCGTAGCCACCGTCCGCGACGGGAGTGGTGAGCAGCTCCCAGGCGAACTTGATGGCTCCTTCCTTGAAGTAGTCGCCGAAGGAGAAGTTGCCGCACATCTGGAAGAAGGAGCCGTGCCGGGTGGTCTTCCCGACCTCCTCGATGTCCAGGGTGCGCACGCACTTCTGGACGCTGGTGGCGCGCGAGAACTGCGGCTTGACCTCGCCCAGGAAGTAGGGCTTGAACGGCACCATGCCGGCGTTGACGAGCAGCAGGGTGGGGTCGTCGGCGACCAGGGACGCCGACGGAACGACGGTGTGGCCGCGCTCCTCGAAGAAGCGCAGCCAGCGGCGGCGGATCTCAGCCGACTCCATTAGTGGTCCTTCCGGTTCGGGGTGCCGCCCCGCGGCGGCAGGGCGCGGCGGGGCGTTTCTTCAGTGGTCTGGGGGGTGGTACGGGCGCTGCGGGACGGAGGCAGGGCGGCGGCCGGGCTACCGGGCGCCGCCGAGATAGCTCGGTACTGCGGCTCGCCGCGCAGGACCCGGCGGTCGCCGCGGGGCTCCACCACGGCGGTGCCGTGCAGCCCGAGGTCGTCCTTCAGCTGCTCCTCGCGCTCGGCCATGCCGGCCTTCACGTCCTGGGCGAACTGCTTGGCCAGGTCGCCCAGGTGCAGCGCACCGCGGGCGGCGGTGCCGGAGAGGCTGTCCGGGGTCAGCCGGTGCACGGCCTCGTTGGCCTTGTTCATGGCCCAGACGGTGGCGCCGGCGCCGACCGCCATCCAGAAGATGCGTCGCACCATGCCGTCAGCCCCTCACCGCGCGCCGGACCCGGGAGAACAGTCCGCTCCTGGGCGCCGTCGCGGCGCGGACCTCGGCCCGGATCAGCCGGGCCAGCTCCTCGCGCTCGCCGGCCTGCGAGGGCACCGGCGGCACGCCGCCCTGCTGCCGGGCGACGGCCTTGCGCACGCCGTAGCTGAACGCCGCGACCTTCACCAGCGGTCCGCCCAGGGTGGCGGCCACGGTGGAGGAGAGCGCGTTGGCGTTGGCGGCGGCGTCCTGCACGTTGGCGGTGATCTCGTCCACCCGCTCCAGCTGCTCGTTGGCGCTGCGCACCGCGGCGCCCGCGTCGGTCAGCAGCGGGACGGCCTGCTCGGTGACGGCGGAGACCAGGACGGCGGCCTCCTTGAGGACCCGGGAGAGGCGGACCAGCACCACGGCGAGCAGGGTGACCAGGACCGCCCAGAAGACGGCGACGAGCAATCCGGCCAGCTCTCCCACGGACACCTTTGCGCGCTCCCTCGCCTTGCAGCTCTTCAGAGGGAACCCTATCGCGCCGACGCCCGGTTTCCGGACCGGGTTCTCTCCCCGGCGATCCGGTCGGGTGTGCGATCGGCGCGCGTAACCTACCGGCCGGTCACCTCGTTCTGCCTGGCAGGCCGTCGCCCGTACGGCCCGACGCGCGTCCGGACCGCGACGGTCCGGCCTGGAGCACGGGGAGCAGCCCTTGGCCGGGGACTGGAGAGCGGAGCCCGGGGAGCCCGAGGCGGGGCCGCCCGAGCCGGAGCCCGGCCGGCTGCCGGCCGAGCTGACCGGCTTCGTCGGGCGGCGGGGCGAGCTGGCCGAGCTGGCCGGCCTGCTGGCCACGGCCCGGCTGGTGACGGTCACCGGGCCCGGCGGCGTGGGCAAGAGCCGGCTGGCGCTGCGCGCGGCGGCCCGGGCGGCCGACGCGTTCCCGGACGGCACCTGGCTGGTGGACGTGGCCCCCGTGCAGGACCGGCTGCTGCTCGGCCACGCCGTCCTGGAGGCGCTGCGGCTCACCGACGGCAGCGCCCGTCCGCCGCTGGACGTCCTGACCGACCGGCTGGACGGCCGGCGCCTGCTGCTGGTGCTGGACGGCTGCGAGCACCTGGTGGAGGCCTGCGCCGAGCTGGCCGACGCGCTGCTGCGGGCGCTGCCCGAGCTGCGGCTGCTGACCACCAGCCGCACCGCGCTGCGGGCCTCGGGCGAGCACCTGCTGACGCTCGCGCCGCTGCCGGTCGGCCCGGCGCCCGCCGGCCCGGCGCGGTCGGGCGCGCTGCCGGACGCGGTGCGGCTGTTCGCCGACCGGGCCCGGGCGGTGCTGCCGTCCTTCGAGGTGACGGAGGACAACGCGGAGGCGGTCGCGCTGCTCTGCCGCCGGCTGGACGGCATCCCGCTGGCCGTGGAGCTGGCCGCCGGCCGGCTCCGCGCGCTGTCGGTGGAGCAGGTCACCGCCCGGCTGGACGACCGCTTCCGGCTGCTCACCGGCGGCTCCCGGACGGCCCTGCCCCGGCACCGGGCGCTGCGCACGACGATCGGTTGGAGCCATGAGCTCTGCACCGTGCAGGAACGTTTACTCTGGGCCCGCCTGTCGGTCTTCGCCGGCGGTTTCGACCTGGAGGCCGCCGAGTACGTCTGCGCCGGCGAGGGCATCGAGGCCGAAGAGGTGCTCGACCTGCTCGACGAGCTGGTCGCCAAGTCCGTGGTGCTGCGCGAGGACAGCGCCTTCGGCGTGCGCTTCCGGCTGCTGGACACCCTGCGCGAGTACGGCGGCCAGTGGCTGCGGGCCGCCGGCGAGGAGCCGCGGCTGCTGCGCCGCCACCGGGACTGGTACCTGGGCGTCGCCACCTGGGGCGAGGTCGAGTGGTTCGGCCCCCGGCAGGCGGAGACCGCCGAGCGCACCCAGCTGGCCCACGGCAACCTCCGCGCGGCGCTGGAGTTCTGCCTCGCCGAGCCCGGCGAGGAGCAGATCGCCCTGCTGCTGGCCGGCACCCTCTGGTTCTACTGGATCGGCTGCGGCCACCTCGGCGAGGGCCGGCACTGGCTGGACCGGGCGCTCGCCCTGGACCGCGAGCCCACCGAGGCCCGGGCCAAGGCGCTCTGGGTGACCGGCTACACGGCCACCCTCCAGGGCGACCTCGGCTTCGCCCGCCCGGCGCTGGAGGAGTGCCGCCGCCAGGCCCTGAACACCGGCGACGACCGGGCCCTGGCCCACGCCGTCCACCGTCAGGGCTGCGTCGCCCTGGTCGGCGACGACCCCGACCGGGCCGCCGAGCTGTTCGAGGAGGCGCTCTGGCACTACCGGACCATCGGCGAGCTCAACAGCAACGTGGTGATGGCCATGCTGGAGCTGGGCCTGGCCTACCTGTTCCAGGGCGACCTGGACAGCGGCGAGCTCTGGTTCGGCCAGGCCCGCGAGCTGTGCGAGGAGCACGGCGAGCAGTGGGCCTACGGGTACGTGCTCTACGCGATGGCGTACTCGCACTGGCTGGACGGCGCCGTCCAGCCCGCCCGGATGCTGGCCCGGGAGTGCGTGCGGCTGAACCACCTCTTCCGCGACCTGCTCGGCATCGTGCTGGGCATCGACCTGCTGGCGCTGCTGGAGACCGAGCCGAGCCGCCCGGGCGAGCCGGGCGACCTGCGCGAGGCGCGGGTGCTCCAGGGGGCCGCGCACCGGATCTGGCGCGCGGTCGGCAACCCGTTCCTGGGCTCGCGGAACTTCTTCGGCCCGCACCAGGAGTGCGCGGAGCGGGCCCTGGCCGGGCTGAGCGCCCAGGAGTACGAGGAGTGCTACGAGGCCGGCACCCTGCTGGACCTGGACGCGGCGGTCGCCCGGGCGCTCGGCGGCGGGGGCGCGGCGGAGGGCGCGGAGCCGGTGCCGGATCCCCGCGCGGTGCCGCCCGCGCCGGCGCCCTCGGCGGTGCGGAATAGTTGAAACTTGCCGATTGCTTGAGGAGGCAAGGAACTGCTCGGAAGGAGCACCATGGCCGTCCACAACGCCGCCAACGAGTACCGCATGGCGAAGTTCTACTTCGATTCCAAGGCGTACACCGACGCGGCCCGCATGCTCGAAGGCGTCCTGGCCGAGGAGCCGACCAACCTCTCGGTCCGGATGCTGCTGGCCCGCAGCTACTTCCACTCGGCCCAGCTGCGGCGCGCCGAGGCCGAGCTGCTGCGGATCCTGGAGGCCGACCCGGCCGAGGACTACGCCCGGCTGATGCTCGGCCGCACCCTGGAGCGCCAGGGCCGCGCCGAGGAGGCCCGCCCGCACCTGCGGCTGGCCGCCGCGATGGCCGGCGAGAGCATCTGACGGCAGCGGGAGGAACAGCGGGAACAGCGGAAAAGGGGCGAGCCC
The DNA here is from genome assembly GCF_042802075.1 of Kitasatospora sp. NPDC057518. Taxonomy (NCBI): domain Bacteria; kingdom Bacillati; phylum Actinomycetota; class Actinomycetes; order Kitasatosporales; family Streptomycetaceae; genus Kitasatospora; species Kitasatospora sp. NPDC057518. The sequence continues at coordinate 13,075 of NZ_JBHVEU010000126.1, read as the reverse complement.
CCGTCGCCTCGAAAGGCGGCGGGGGCTCGCTCGTGGTGTCGCGAAGAGCGGAACCGGGTCAGCGCGAGTAGTACTCGACGACCAGCTGCTCGTCACAGATCACCGGGACCTCCTTGCGCTGCGGCGCACGGTCCAGGCGGAAGGCCAGGGCCTTCAGGTTGACCTCGAGGTACTTCGGGGTCTGGCCCTCACCCGCGTAGCCACCCTCACGGGCGACCTGGAAGGGGACCTTCTCCTTGGAGCGCTCGCGGACGGTGACCACGAAGCCCGGCTTCATCTGGAACGACGGCTTGTTGACCTTGCCGCCGTTGACCTCGATGTGGCCGTGGACGACCATCTGGCGGGCCTGGTAGATGGTGCGGGCGATGCCCGAACGCAGGACCAGGGAGTCCAGACGGGTCTCCAGGTCGGCGACGAGCGCCTCACCGGTCTTGCCCTCGGCCTTCTTCGCGCGGTCGAACGCGCGCGCCATCTGCTTCTCGCTCAGGTCGTACTGGGCGCGCAGACGCTGCTTCTCGAGCAGACGGACCTTGTAGTCCGAGTTCTGCTTGCGGCCACGGCCGTGCTGGCCGGGCGGGTACGGGCGGGCCTCGAAGTACTTGACGGACTTCGGGGTCAGCGGCACGCCGAGCGCACGCGCGATCTTGACCTTGGGACGCTTCTGGTTCGCCATGAACCAAACCTTCCTTGCTTACGAATACGGCTTCACCAGGTGTTGACGGAGGTCGCATCTCGCGACCCGGAGACAACCCATCGCCGAGGCGATGCGGTCAGCCGCTCTCCGGAGCCGGGCACGGAAGTGCTGGTCACACGGACCGGCCCGGAATCCGGGCCCGTCCGCGACACCGAAACGGTGCGCGACGCTCCTGGTGCGGGCCCCTCGCGGGGGCCTACGGCCGGTGTCCCGCTGGTGCGGCCGGTCGGTGGGGTCTCCCCCGCCGCCGTCCCGGGACATGGCACTCCGATCGAGTATACCGGTGGATCACTCGCCCTTTTCCCCGGGCTGCTCCTCGGCCCCCGCCGCCGCCTTCCGCGGCTTCTGCTCGGGCTTCTGCTCGGCCTTCTTCTCCACCCTGCGCTCCCCGCGCAGCCGCCCGCGCGTCCACTCCACGACCTCCGCGTACCGCGCCTCGCCGCCGCGCCTGGTCGGCTGGTAGTACTCCCGGCCGTGCACCGCGTCCGGCGCGTACTGCTGGGCGGCGATGCCCTCCGGCAGGTCGTGCGGGTAGCGGTAGCCCTTGCCGTGGCCGAGCTTGCCCGCGCCGCCGTAGTGCGCGTCCCGGAGGTGGGACGGGACGGCGCCCGCCAGGCCCTGCCGGACGTCCGCCAGCGCCGCGTCGATCGCCAGGTAGGCGGCGTTGGACTTGGGCGCCAGGGCCAGCGCGATGGCCGCCTGGGAGAGGATGATCCGGGCCTCCGGGAAGCCGATCAGGGCCACCGCCTGGGCCGCCGCCACCGCCGTCTGCAGGGCCGTCGGGTCGGCCAGGCCGACGTCCTCGCTGGCCGAGATCATCAGCCGGCGGGCGATGAACCGCGGGTCCTCCCCCGCCTCGATCATCCGGGCCAGGTAGTGCAGGGTGGCGTCCACGTCGCTGCCGCGGATCGACTTGATCAGCGCGCTCGCCACGTCGTAGTGCTGGTCGCCGTCCTTGTCGTAGCGCACCGCCGCCTGGTTGACCGCCGTCTCGGTGGTGGCCAGCGTGATGCTCGGCTCGCCCTTCTCCAGCGCCGCCCCGGCCGCCGCCTCCAGCGTGGTGAGCGCCCGCCGGGCGTCCCCGCCGGCCAGGCGCACCAGGTGGTCCTCGGCCTCCGCGGTCAGCTCCAGTGCCCCCTCCAGCCCGCGCTCGTCGGCCACCGCGCGGCGCAGCAGCGCCCGGATGTCCTCGTCGGTCAGCGACTCCAGGGTGAGCAGCAGCGAGCGGGACAGCAGCGGGGAGATCACCGAGAAGTACGGGTTCTCGGTCGTCGCCGCGATCAGGGTGACCCAGCGGTTCTCCACGGCGGGCAGCAGCGAGTCCTGCTGGGCCTTGGAGAAGCGGTGGATCTCGTCCAGGAAGAGCACCGTCTCCCGGCCGGACATCCCGACCGCCCGCCGGGCGCCGTCGATCACCGCCCGGACCTCCTTGACCCCGGCGGTGATCGCGGACAGCTCCACGAAGCGGCCCTCGACCGCCTGGCTGATCACGTGCGCCAGGGTGGTCTTGCCGGTGCCGGGAGGGCCCCAGAGGATCACCGAGCTGGTCGCCGCCGGGCCGCGCGAGCTCCCGACCAGGCGGCGCAGCGGCGAGCCGGGCTTCAGCAGCTGCCGCTGCCCGGCCACCTCGTCCAGGGTGCGCGGACGCATCCGTACGGCCAGGGGCGCCCGGCCGGGCTCCCTGGTCTGGCGTTCCTCGGCGGCGGCGGTGAAGAGGTCCGGTTCGTCCACACCGGAAGCCTATGCGAGGGCTCGGACAGCCCGCCAAGAGCTCCGCGGGGCCCGTCCTACTCCAGCCCGGCGGCGTGGTCCGGGACGTACTTCTGGAGGTCCCGCGGCGGCCGCTCGTAGCCGCGCGAGGCGGGGCGGGGCGGCAGCTGCACCCGCGGCTCCCTGATCTCGTGGTACGGCACGGTGGACAGCAGGTGGGCGATCATGTTGATCCGGGCCCGGCGCTTGTCGTCGCTCTCCACCACGTGCCAGGGCGAGTCCGGGGTGTCGGTGTGGATGAACATCTCGTCCTTGGCCCGCGAGTAGTCCTCCCAGCGGGTGATCGACTCGACGTCCATCGGGGAGAGCTTCCAGCGCTTCATCGGGTCCTCCAGCCGGTCCCGGAAGCGCCGCTGCTGCTCGGTGTCGCTCACCGAGAACCAGTACTTGCGCAGCAGGACGCCCGACTCGGTGAGCATCCGCTCGAAGGTCGGGCACTGGTGCAGGAACTGCCAGTACTCCTCGTCGGTGCAGAAGCCCATCACCCGCTCGACGCCCGCGCGGTTGTACCAGCTGCGGTCGAACAGGACGATCTCCCCGGCGGCCGGCAGGTGCTCGACGTACCGCTGGAAGTACCACTGGGTCTTCTGCCGCTCGGTCGGTGTGGGCAGCGCCGCGACCCGGGCGATGCGGGGGTTGAGGTACTCCGTCACCCGCTTGATCGCCCCGCCCTTGCCCGCGGCGTCGCGCCCCTCGAAGACCACCACCAGCCGGGCGCCCTCGACGCGCACCCACTCCTGGAGCTTCACCAGCTCCTCCTGGAGGCGCAGCAGCTCCCGCTCGTACGGCTTCCTGGCCAGTCGCTCCGGTTTCCCGGTCCGCTGCTGCTCGGCCACCCTCGGTTCCTCCGTCCGGCTGAATGCTGATCAGCACTCACCGTAGGCGCCCACGGCCGGTTCCGCAGGTCGGCGGGGGGCCTTGGCGACCGGGGCCGGTCTCGTGGACCGGCCCTGGGGAGAGGTGCCTGGGAGAGGCTAGACGGCGACGAAGGGCTCGGGGTAGCGGCAGAGCCCGCGCGGGGTGCCGTCGTACGACGGCAGCGGCAGCACCTGGAAGTACGCCTCCGGCACCTCGAACGGGCCGGTGACCTCGTGCCGCCCGGCCGGCGCGAAGCCGAACCGCGCGTAGTACTCCGGGTCGCCGAGGACGACCACGAGCTTCTCGCCCGCGTCCTCGGCCGCCGCCAGCGCGGCCCGGACGACCAGCTCGCCGACGCCCCGGCGCTGCCACTCGGGCGCCACCGCGACCGGCCCGAGCGCCAGCGCCTTGCCGTCGCCGACGAGCAGCCGGGTGAGCAGCGCGTGGCCGATCACCAGCCCGGTCCCGTCGACCGCCACCACGGACAGCCCGGGCAGCCAGGCGGGATCGCGGCGCAGCGCGTCCACCAGGTCCGCCTCGTCCGGGCCGGGGAACGCGGCCATGTGGACGCGTCTGGTCGCCGGGGCGTCCTCCGGACATTCGATTCTTGTGGTCACCTGCAAGAGTCAACCCTCCCTGTGTCACACACCGTTGTGGACCGGCCCCGGACGGCGGGTGAGCCGTCCGGGGCCGTTGCAGGTTAGCGGATGACGCGGTGTCAGGACTGGGGCTGGGCCTCGCCCTTGGCGTCCTCGCGGACCTTCGGCTTGGCGTCCACGCCGGCCTCGCGGCGCTGCGCCGGGGTGATCGGGGTCGGGGCGCCGGTCAGCGGGTCGCCGCCGGTGGACGTCTTCGGGAAGGCGATGACGTCCCGGATGGTGTCGTACCCGCCCAGCAGGGTGACGATGCGGTCCAGGCCGAAGGCGACACCGCCGTGCGGCGGCGGGCCGTAGTTGAACGCGTCCAGCAGGAAGCCGAACTGCGAGGCCGCCTCCTCCTCGGAGAGGCCGATCGCGTCGAAAGCCCGCTTCTGCACGTCGCGCTGGTGGATACGGATCGAACCGCCGCCCAGCTCCGAGCCGTTGAGGACCAGGTCGTAGGCGTTGGAGAGCGCCGAGCCCGGGTCGGTGTCGAAGGTGGCCAGCGACTCCGCGGTCGGGGCGGTGAACGGGTGGTGCACCGCGTGCCAGCCCTGGAACTGGCCCTTGTCGTCCTCGATCGGCTCGAACATCGGGAAGTCGACGACCCAGAGGAAGGCCCACTGGGACTCGTCGATCAGCTCGCAGCGGCGGCCGATCTCCAGGCGGGCGGCGCCGAGCAGCTCCTGGGAGGCGCGCTCCTTGCCGGCCGCGAAGAAGACCGCGTCGCCGTTCTTGGCGCCCGCGGCGGCGGCGAGGCCGGCCAGGTGCTCCGCGGAGAGGTTCTTGGCGACCGGGCCGCGCAGCTCGCCGGTCTCGGCGTCGATGAGCACGTAGGCCAGGCCCTTGGCGCCGCGCGCCTTGGCCCAGTCCTGCCAGGCGTCCAGCTGCTTGCGCGGCTGCGAGGCGCCGCCGGGCATGACCACGGCGCCGACGTACGGGGCCTGGAAGACGCGGAACTCGGTGCCCTTGAAGTACTCGGTCAGGTCGGTGAGTTCCTGGCCGAAGCGGACGTCCGGCTTGTCCGAGCCGTAGCGGCCCATGGCGTCCGCGTAGGTCATCCGGGGCAGCGGGTTCGGGATCTCGTACCCGTGCACCTCGCGCCAGATGGAGCCGACGATCTTCTCGCCGAGGGCCAGGACGTCCTCCTGGTCGACGAACGAGGCCTCGATGTCCAGCTGGGTGAACTCCGGCTGCCGGTCGGCGCGGAAGTCCTCGTCGCGGAAGCAGCGGGCGATCTGGTAGTAGCGCTCCATGCCGGCCACCATCAGCAGCTGCTTGAACAGCTGGGGCGACTGCGGCAGGGCGTACCAGTGGCCGGGCTGGAGGCGGACCGGGACGAGGAAGTCGCGGGCGCCCTCGGGGGTGGAGCGGGTGAGGTACGGCGTCTCGATGTCGAGGTAGTCGTTCTCCTCCATCACCCGGCGGATGATGTTGTTGACCTTGGAGCGCAGGCGCAGGCCCTTGGCCGGGCCCTCGCGGCGCAGGTCCAGGTAGCGGTAGCGCAGCCGGACCTCCTCGTTGACCGTGCCCGGCTCGTACTCGGCGACCGGGAAGGGCAGCGGGGCGGCCTCGGAGAGCACCTCGATCGCGCTGACGACGACCTCGACGGCGCCGGTCGGGATGTCGGGGTTCTCGTTGCCCTCGGGGCGGACCCGGACGTCGCCGACGACCTTGACGCAGTACTCGGCGCGCAGGCCGTGTACCGAGTCGAGGTCGCGGACCACGATCTGCACGGTGCCGGAGGCGTCGCGCAGGTCGATGAAGGCGACGCCGCCGTGGTCGCGGCGGCGGGCGACCCAGCCGGCCAGGGTGACGGTGGTGCCTGCGTGCTCCGGGCGGAGCGTGCCCGCGTCGTGCGTGCGGATCACAGCTGCTTCTCCTTCAGGGTGGTGACGAGTGCGTCGAGGGCGACGGGGGTCTGCTCGCCGGTGCTCATGTCCTTGAGCTGGACGACGCCCTCGGCGAGGTCCCGGTCCCCGGCGATCAGGGCGAAGCGGGCGCCGGACCGGTCGGCGGACTTCATGGCGTTCTTGATGCTCTTGACGCCGAAGGCGAGGTCGGTGGCCACGCCGGCCCGGCGCAGCTCGACCACCTTGGCGAACAGGGTGTTCTTGGCCTCCTCGCCGAGCGCGACGGCGTAGACGGAGGTGGCCGCCGGCAGGTCGAGGGCGACGCCCTCGGCCTCCAGCGCGAGGTAGGTGCGGTCCACGCCGAGCGCCCAGCCGACGGACGGCAGCGCCGGGCCGCCGATCATCTCGGACAGGCCGTCGTAGCGGCCGCCGCCGCCGATCGCGGACTGGGCGCCGAGGCCGTTGTGCACGAACTCGAAGGTGGTGCGGGTGTAGTAGTCCAGGCCGCGCACCAGCTTGGGGTCGTCCACGAAGGCCACGCCCGCCGCGGTGAGCAGCTCGCGGACCTTCTCGTCGTACGCCTTGCAGGCCTCGCACAGGTAGTCGCGCAGCATCGGGGCGCCGACCAGCTGGGCCTGCACCGACTCGCGCTTGTCGTCGAGGACGCGCAGCGGGTTGATCTCGGCGCGGCGGCGGGTCTCCTCGTCCAGGTCCAGGCCGGAGAGGAAGTCGATCAGCGCGGCACGGTAGACCGGGCGGCACTGCTTGTCGCCGAGGCTGTTGAGCAGCAGCGAGTAGTCGCTCAGGCCCAGCGAGCGGAAGGCGTCGTCGGCCAGGATGATCAGCTCGGCGTCCAGCGCCGGGTCCTCGGCCCCGATCGCCTCGGCGCCGACCTGGGAGAACTGGCGGTAGCGGCCCTTCTGGGCGCGCTCGTAGCGGTAGTACGAGCCCGAGTACCAGAGCTTGACCGGCAGGTTGCCCTGCTTGTGGAGGTTGGCCTGGAGCGCGGCGCGCAGCACCGAGGCGGTGCCCTCGGGGCGCAGCGCGAGCTCGTCGCCGCCCTTGGTGGTGAGGGTGTACATCTCCTTGGAGACGATGTCGGTGGACTCGCCGACACCGCGGGAGAACAGCTTCACGTCCTCGAAGACCGGGGTCTCGACGTAGCCGTAACCGGCCCGGCGGGCGGGCGCGGCGATGCGCTCGCGGATCGCCAGGAAGGTCGCGGAGCTGGGGGGCAGCAGGTCGTAGGTGCCCTTGGGGGCGGTGAAGGTGCTCAACTTCTCTTCCGTCACATTCCTCGTCGCGGGAAAGCCGGGGCGCCTGCCGCCCCTGCTGCCTGTCGGAGGTAGGGGTTGGTGGCGCGCTCGCGGCCGATGGTGGTCTGACCGCCGTGGCCGGAGAGGACCACGGTGGAGTCGTCGAGGGGCAGGCACACCCGGGCCAGCGAGTTCATGATCGCCTCGCTGTCCCCGCCCGGGAGGTCGGTACGCCCGATGGAGCCGGCGAACAGCAGGTCGCCCGAGAACAGCACCGGGGGGAGGTCCTCGGCACCGGGCGTCCGGAAGGTCACCGACCCCCCGGTATGGCCCGGGGCGTGGTCCACGGTGAGCTTCAGGCCGGCCAGCTCCAGCACGCCGCCGTCGGTGAGCTCGCGCACGTCGTCGGGCTCGCCGACGGTGAGCTCGCCCATCAGCTGGGTGCCCAGGGAGCGGCCGAGCGCCTTCTCCGGGTCGGACATCATGTACCGGTCCTCGGGGTGGATCCAGGCCGGGACGCCGCGGGCGCCGCAGACCGGGACCACCGAGGCCACGTGGTCGATGTGGCCGTGGGTGAGCAGCACGGCGACGGGCTTCAGCCGGTGCTCGCGGACCATCTCCTCGACGCCGCGGGCCGCCTGGTGGCCGGGATCGACGATGACGCACTCCTCGCCGGCCGCCGGAGCGACCAGGTAGCAGTTGGTGCCCCAGGCTCCAGCGGGGAATCCGGCGATGAACACGCGCGTCCTTCGGGTGTGTGGCGGTCGGCTGCGGCGGCTGCCAGTGGTGATGCCACCAGTGGTGATTCAGGTGCAGCCTACCGGCGCCGCGGGTCCGGTTGCGAACCAGATACGGGCGGCGGGGCGCCGCGGCCCGGCAGGTTCACCGGGTTCTTACAGGCCCGGTCCCTACACTTGGCCGCCGAGGGATGCGATGATCCGCTCCGGAATCCATCCACTTTTCCCGCACATCCGTAGGAGACACGGCCGGTGGTCAGCAGCGAACAGCGGCGGCGGCAGCTCGCCCGAGAGAAGTACGAGCGCCAGTTGGAGCGCCGGGTCGAGGCCCAGGCCGCGCGCAGGCGGCGCAACACGATCCTGGGCGCCTCGCTCGCCGTCGTGGTCCTGGCCGGCGGTGGCACCCTGATCGCCACCGGCGCGTTCAGCTCGGACGACAAGGGCGACAAGAAGGCCTCGAACAGCGCCCAGGCCGCGCCGACCGGTACCGAGGAGCCGTCCGCCCCGACCCGCAAGCCGGTCGAGGGCTGCGCCGCCCCGGCGCCGGGCGCGCCCAACGGCAAGCAGTGGCAGGCCGAGCCGGCCATGACGATCGACGCGGGCGGCTCGTACGCCATGACGCTGGACAGCAACTGCGGCAAGGTGACGATCGCGCTGGACGCGGCCAAGGCCCCGCACACCGTGAACTCCTTCGCCTTCCTGGCCGGTGAGCAGTACTTCGACCACACCAAGTGCCACCGCCTCACCACCGACGGCATCTTCGTGCTGCAGTGCGGCGACCCGACCGCCAGCGCGACCGTCCCGGGCGGCAGCGGCGGCCCCGGCTACAAGTTCGCGGACGAGAACCTGACCGGCGCGACCTACCCGGCCGGCACCGTGGCGATGGCCAACTCCGGTCCGGGCACCAACGGCAGCCAGTTCTTCCTGGTCTACAAGGACACCAAGCTGCCCCCGAACTACACCCCCTTCGGCAAGGTCACCGGCGGCCTGGACGTGGTGCAGAAGATCGCCGCCGCGGGCACCCTGGAGGGCTCGTCGGACGGCCACCCGATGGCCGACGTCACCTTCAACTCCGTTACGGTGGCGAAGGGTTGACCGACTCCGGGGTCGTCGGCGGGTGGCCTGCGCGCCGCCCCCGCACGGCCCCGGACCGAAATCGCCCGGCCCGGATGCGGACAGCACCGGGCCTGGTCGCCTATGTTGGCGTTGTATAGGGTGCCCGGACCCGCCTAGCCGTCACCCTCGGCAGCAAGGCACGGCGGACGGGGACGGCGGACTCTTTCGGTCCGTCGCACATCAACTGTGGACGACGGACGCGCGCCGCCCCGGCGCGGGCGCGACGTCATGTGGAGGACGCGCTATGAGCAGCGACCCGTGGGGCCGTGTGGACGAGCAGGGCACGGTCTACGTCAGGACGGCCGACGGCGAACGAGTCGTCGGTTCCTGGCAGGCCGGCTCGCCCGAGGAGGCCCTCGCCTACTTCGAGCGCAAGTACCAGGGCATCGAGGTGGAGATCGGCCTGCTGGAGAAGCGGGTGCGCACCACCGACCTGGCCGCCAAGGACGCCTTGGCCGCGCTGGAGCACCTGCGCGCCCAGGTGGTCGAGGGGCACGCGGTCGGCGACCTGGAGGGTCTGGCCAAGCGGCTGGACACGCTCACCGGCGAGATCGAGAGCCGGCGCGAGGAGCGCAAGGCCGCCCGCGCCAAGGCCCAGGACGAGGCCCGTGCGGCCAAGGAGGCCCTGGTCACCGAGGCCGAGCAGCTCGCCGAGTCGACCCAGTGGCGGGAGGCCGGGGACCGGCTGCGCGCCCTGGTGGACACCTGGAAGGGCCTGCCGCGGCTGGACCGCAAGAGCGACGACGAGCTCTGGCACCGCTTCTCGCACGCCCGCTCGGTCTTCTCCAAGCACCGCAAGGCGCACTTCGCCACCCTGGACGCCGAGCGCGAGAAGGCCCGGCAGACCAAGGAGGCGCTGGTGTCCGAGGCCGAGGCGCTGTCCTCGTCCACGGACTGGGGCAGCACCGCGGCCGCCTACCGCGACCTGATGGCGCGCTGGAAGGCCGCCGGCCGGGCCCAGCGGGACATCGAGGACGAGCTGTGGGCGCGGTTCCGCGGCGCCCAGGACGTCTTCTTCCAGGCCCGCTCCGCGGTGTTCAGCGAGCGGGACGCCGAGCAGGTGGAGAACCAGAAGCTCAAGGAGGCGCTGGCCGCCGAGGCCGAGACGATCCTGCCGATCACCGACCTCAAGGCCGCCAAGGCCGCGCTGCGCGAGGTCAACGAGCGCTGGGAGGCGATCGGGCACGTGCCGCGCGAGGTCCGTCCGAAGCTGGACGGCCGGCTGAACGCGGTCGAGCGGGCGATCCGCGAGGCCGAGGAGGCCGAGTGGTCGCGCTCCAACCCGGAGGCCAAGGCCCGCGCGGCCGGCATGGTGGGCCTGTTCCAGGCGAAGGCCGACAAGATCCAGGCCGACCTGGACAAGGCCCGCGCGGCCGGCAACGCCTCCAGGATCGCCAAGCTGGAGTCCGAGCTGGACGGCGTGCGGACCCTGCTGGACCAGGCGCACAAGAGCCAGGAGGAGTTCAGCGGCTGATCGCCCCGGCACGCTGGACGGCGAAGGCCCCCGGGACCGTTCCCGGGGGCCTTCCGCGTTCCCCCGCCGTGCTGCCGGCGGGGGCCGCCGCTACTTGCGGGCGGAGGTGACGCGGTAGACGTCGTACACGCCCTCGACGCCGCGCACCGCCTTGAGCACGTGGCCCAGGTGCTTCGGGTCGCCCATCTCGAAGGTGAAGCGGCTCATCGCCACCCGGTCCCGGGAGGTCTGCACCGCCGCCGACAGGATGTTGACGTGCTGGTCGGAGAGCACCCGGGTGACGTCCGACAGCAGCCGGGAGCGGTCCAGCGCCTCGACCTGGATGGCCACCAGGAAGACCGAGGACTGGGTGGCCGCCCACTCGACGTCGATCATGCGCTCCGGCTGCTGGTTCAGCGCCTCCACGTTGACGCAGTCGGCGCGGTGCACCGAGACGCCGTTGCCGCGGGTCACGAAGCCGACGATCGGGTCGCCCGGCACCGGGGTGCAGCAGCGGGAGAGCTTGACCCAGACGTCCTCGACGCCCTTGACGATCACGCCCGGGTCGCCCTTGGCCCGGCGGCGCACCGCGCGCCGGTTGTCGTGGGTCGGGGTGGCGGTCTCCGCCAGGTCCTCGGTCGCGCCCTCCTCGCCGCCGAGCGCCTGGACCAGCTTCTGCACGATGTTCGGCGCGGCGACGTGGCCCTCGCCGATCGCGGCGTAGAGCGAGGAGATGTCGGGGTAGCGCATCTCGTGGGCCAGGGTGACCAGCGAGTCGCCGGTCAGGATCCGCTGGATCGGCAGGCCCTGCTTGCGCATCGCCCGGACGATCGCCTCCTTGCCGTGCTCGATCGCCTCCTCGCGGCGCTCCTTGGAGAACCAGGCGCGGATCTTGTTGCGGGCGCGCGGCGACTTGACGAAGCCCAGCCAGTCCCGGGACGGGCCGGCGTTCTCCGCCTTGGAGGTGAACACCTCGACGGTGTCGCCGTTCTCCAGGGTCGACTCCAGCGGCACCAGCCGCCCGTTGACCCGGGCGCCTATCGTCCGGTAGCCGACCTCGGTGTGCACCGCGAAGGCGAAGTCGACCGGGGTCGCCCCGGCCGGCAGGGCTATCACGTCGCCCTTGGGGGTGAAGACGAAGACCTCGTTGCTGGCCAGGTCGAAGCGGAGCGACTCCAGGAACTCGCCCGGGTCGGCGGTCTCCTTCTGCCAGTCCAGCAGCTGCCGCAGCCAGGCCATCTCGTTGACGGCGCCGGCCTTGTCGTCCTTGCGGACCTGGGTCGGGGTGTCGGTGCGGACCTTGGAGGCCCCGGCCACCGCGCGCTGCTTGTACTTCCAGTGCGCGGCGATGCCGTACTCGGCCCGCCGGTGCATGTCGAAGGTGCGGATCTGCAGCTCGACCGGCTTGCCCCCGGGGCCGATCACCGTGGTGTGCAGCGACTGGTACATGTTGAACTTGGGCATCGCGATGTAGTCCTTGAACCGCCCCGGCACCGGGTTCCACCGCGCGTGGATGGTGCCCAGCGCCGCGTAGCAGTCGCGGACGGTGTCGACCAGGACCCGGATGCCCACCAGGTCGTAGATCTCGGCGAAGTCCCGGCCCCGGACGATCATCTTCTGGTAGACCGAGTAGTAGTGCTTCGGCCGGCCGGTGACGGAGGCGGTGATCCGGGCGCCCCGCAGGTCCCCCTGGACCTGGTCGATGACGGTCGCCAGGTACTCGTCCCGCTTGGGGGCGCGCTCGGCGACCAGCCGGACGATCTCGTCGTACATCTTGGGGTAGAGGATCGCGAAGGCGAGGTCCTCCAGCTCCCACTTGATGGTGTTCATGCCCAGCCGGTGCGCCAGCGGGGCGTAGATCTCCAGCGTCTCGCGGGCCTTCTTCTCCTGCTTCTCCCGCTTGAGGTAGCGCATCGTGCGCATGTTGTGCAGGCGGTCGGCCAGCTTGATCACCAGGACCCGCGGGTCCTTGGCCATCGCCACGACCATCTTGCGGACGGTCTCGGCCTGCGCGGCCTCGCCGAACTTGACCCGGTCCAGCTTGGTGACGCCGTCCACCAGCAGGGCCACCGAGTCGCCGAAGTCCTTGCGCAGGGTCTCCAGGCCGTAGTCGGTGTCCTCGACGGTGTCGTGCAGCAGCCCGGCCATCAGCGTCGGGGCGTCCATGCCGAGCTCGGCCAGGATCGTCGCGACGGCCAGCGGGTGGGTGATGTACGGGTCGCCGCTCTTGCGCTTCTGCCCGCGGTGCCACTTCTCGGCCACCGCGTACGCCTTCTCGATGTCGCGCAGCAGAGCCGGGTCGGCCTTGGGGTCGTTCGCCCGGATCGAGCGGAACAGCGGTTCCAGGACGGGGTTGAGCACGCTGGAGCGCTGGCCGCCCAGGCGGGCCAGCCGGGCCCGCATGCCGCCGGTGGAACCGCGGCCGGAGGGGCCGAGCGAACGCGAGGAGGTCGGCGCCGGGCGTGCCGGGGTGGCCCCCGAGGGCGTGGGACGGTTTTCGGGGGTGGCCGCTTCGGCCGTGGGCACAACCTCGTCGGGCAAGGACTACTCCTCGGGGCACCGGGGCCGACCCCTGCCGAGGCCCGAACGGTCCGGGACAACCGGGAGGGGATGAATCTTCATGGTACCGAGCCGGGCGCCGGGGTGTTCATCCGGCCGGGCCAGGAAACGGAAGGACGGCGGTCGGATGTCCCGACCGCC
>NZ_JBHVEU010000125.1:0-20097 GCF_042802075.1 Kitasatospora sp. NPDC057518 | reverse complement strand
GGTCGACAGCAGTCGCCGGGCCCCGCGCCCCCCTGCACCGCACCCCCGGACCGCCCCTCCCCGGAACCGCCCTCAGGCCTGCCCGACGAAGGTGAACCCGGCCCCGTCGACGACGCGGCGGACCAGGGCCTCGTCCAGCGGCTGCGCGGAGGCCACGGTGACCCGGCCGCTCGGCGCGTCGGCACTGACGTCGGTGACGCCCGGCAGGACGGCGAGGCCGGCGCTGACCGTCTTCTCGCAGTGGCCGCAGCTCATGCCGTCGACGGTGAAAACAGCGGTGGTGGACATGACGGCGCCTCCGATGGCAGCTCGCTCGGGACAGGGCCGACCCGGACGGATCGACCCGCCCTACGACACCCGAATCCGACGGCGCCGCCCAGGGACACGCCGCCGGGGTGACACCATCGAGCGGTTCCGGGAACCACCCGGGCCTCCCGTCCGACAGGGGCCGGCACCGTGGCGCACGCCACCGCCCGAACCGCGAAGGCGTCCCGTACCGCGAAGGCGCCCTGAACCGCCGCCGCACCCCGCCCCGTTCCTCCAGGTACCACCCTTTCGCACGACCGGGCGACGGCCCGGTCGCCGATCGGCCGCCCCGGCCCGCCGATCCCGTCCTGGAGCACTTCCGCCATGTCCACCCTGGCCCCGACCCACGCCCGACCGGACACCACCGCCCTCCTGATGGCCCACGCCGCCCTGCGCGGCGTGTACGGCCATCTGGCCGCGGCGGGAGCGGGCCGGTGAGGGCGCCCGCGCGGCTGCGCCGCTGGAAGCCCCGGCACGCTCTGCCCGCCCTCGCGCTGGTCGCGGCGCTGACCGCCGGGCTGCTCTGGTGGCAGCCGTGGAGCGGCGGGGACGGTGACCGGCTGGCGTTCACCACCGCGCCGGGCGGCTCCGCCCGCTTCGGCACCGGCGAGCACCTGTACCGCTACAAGGTGCGGGTGGAGGACGGGATCGCGGAGAGCCCGGCGCAGTTCGCCGCCGAGGTGGACGCGGTCCTCGGCGACGTCCGGCACGGCTGGGCGGCCGGCGGCACGGCCTCGTTCCAGCGGATGCCCACCGACCCGGTGGACTTCACCGTCTACCTGGCCACCCCGAAGTCCACCGACCGGATCTGCGGCCAGTACGGGCTGGACACCGGCGGCTGGGTGAACTGCGGCGTCACCCACCAGGTGGTCGTCAACCTCACCCGCTGGACCGAGTTGTCCGAGTTCTACCAGGGCAGGCCCGAGCAGTACCACGCGCTGGCCGTCAACCACGAGGTCGGCCACATCCTCGGCAACGGCCACGTCGACTGCCCCGGCCCGGGCGCCCCGGCGCCGGTGATGATGCAGCAGATCAAGGGGCTGCACGGCTGCGTCCCCAACGGCTGGCCGTACTCGGACACCGGCACCCTGCTCACCGGCCCGCCCGTCCAGGCCCCCACCAACGCCCCGTAGCCGGCCCGCACGCCGCCTCACGCCGCCGCACACCGCCGAGCGGCACAACCCGGCACCGACGGCCTCACGACACCGCACGGGGCGAACCACCCACCCCCCTCCCGACCCACCCGCCCGAAACACGGATAATCCTGGTCGGACCGGACGCACCCGCACCGCGCGCCCGGTCCCGGTCGTGTTCCCAGTCGGTGCCGGTGGAGGAGAAGCGTTGAACGGTGTGCCCGGCGGGGAGTACCTGGACTGGCCGGTCCTGCTGGAGGCCGCCGAGGCGGCCGCCCGGGCGACCACGGGCCGGGGCCGGGTCGCCGACTACATCCCGGCCCTCGCCACCGCCGACCCGGAGGCCTTCGGCATGGCCGTCGCCACCGTCGAGGGGGAGCTGCACGGTGTCGGGGACTGGCAGCGGCCGTTCTCCGTCCAGAGCGTCTCGAAGCTGTTCTCGCTCGCCCTCGCGGTGGCCTACGGCGGTGACACCCTCTGGCAGGGCGTCGGCCGCGAGCCGTCCGGCAACCCATTCAACTCCCTGGTGCAGCTGGAGACCGAGCACGGCATCCCGCGCAACCCGTTCATCAACGCGGGCGCCCTGGTGGTCACCGACCGGCTCCACACCATGACCGGCGACGCCTCGGGCGCGGTACGGGAGTTCCTGCGCCGCGAGTCCGGCAACCCGCTGCTGGACACCGACCCGGTGGTCGCCGCCTCGGAGGCCGAGCACGGCCACCGCAACGCCGCGCTGGCCCACTTCATCGCCAGCCACGGCAACCTGGAGAACCCGGTCGAGACCGTCCTGGAGCACTACTACGCCCACTGCGCCGTCGCGACCAGCTGCCGCGACCTGGTGCTGGCCGGCTCCTTCCTCGCCCGGTACGGCGTGCGCGCCGACGGCACCCGGCTGATGTCCCGCAGCGAGACCAAGCGGATCAACGCCGTCCTACTCACCTGCGGCACCTACGACGCCGCCGGCGAGTTCGCGTTCCGTGTGGGCCTGCCCGGCAAGAGCGGCGTCGGCGGCGGCATTCTCGCGATACTCCCCGGCCGCGCCGCCGTCTGCGCCTGGGGCCCGCGCCTGGACCAGGCCGGCAACTCCGTCGCCGCGGTCGCCGCCCTGGACACCCTGACCACCCTGTCCGGCTGCTCGGTCTTCTGACCCGCGGACAGCGGAACGCGGGCCCCGGCCGTCCGCACAGCGACCGGGACCCGCGGGTCCGTGACGAGCGCCCTCCGCTCCGAGGACGCCCTCCCCCGAGGCTCCGGGGGACTACTCCACCGTCACGCTCTTCGCGAGGTTGCGCGGCTTGTCCACGTCCCGCCCCAGGGCGACGGCGGCGTGGTAGGCGAGCAGCTGGAGCGGGATGTTGAGCAGCAGCGGGTCCAGCTCGGGCTCGCTCTTGGGCACCAGGATGCAGTGGTCCGCGAGCTTCTCCTCGGGCCGCCGGTGGCCGACGGCGATGACCCGCCCGGAGCGGGCCTTGATCTCGCCCAGCGTGGTGAGGTTCTTGTCCAGCAGCTCGTCGTCCGGAACCAGTGCCACGGTGGGCAGTTCGGGGCTGATCAGCGCCAGCGGGCCGTGCTTGAGCTCGCTCGCCGGGTAGGCCTCGGCGTGCACGTAGGAGATCTCCTTGAGCTTCTGCGCGCCCTCGCGGGCCACCGGGTAGCCGCGCACCCGGCCGATGAACATCATGCCCGCGGAGTCGGCGTACTCGGCGGCGAGTCCGGCGATGGCCTCGCTCTGCTCCAGCACCTCGCGGATCTGGTCGGGCAGCGCCTTGAGCGCAGAAACGATCCGGCGCCCGTCGGCGGGCGACAGGTCGTGGATGCGCCCGAAGTGCAGGGCGAGCAACGCGAAGGCGACCACGGTGGAGGTGAACGCCTTGGTGGAGGCGACCGAGACCTCCGGACCGGCGTGCAGGTAGATACCGCCGTCACACTCTCGGGCGATAGCACTGCCCACCGTGTTGACGACGCCGAGCACCCGGCCGCCCTTGCGCTTGACCTCCTGGACGGCGGCCAGCGTGTCGTAGGTCTCGCCGGACTGGCTGACCGCGACGTACAGGGTGTCCGCCTCGATCACCGGGTTCCGGTAGCGGAACTCGGAGGCCGGCTCGCTGTGCGCGGGGATCCGGGCCAGCTCCTCGATCAGCTGCGCGCCCATCTCGCCCGCGTAGTAGGCCGATCCGCAGCCGAGGATCTTCACCCGGCGGATCTCGCGCAGCTCCCGGGCGTCCAGGTTGAGGCCGCCGAGGTGCGCGGTGGCGAAGCGCTCGTCGAGCCGGCCGCTCAGGGTGCGCTCGACCGAGCCGGGCTGCTCGTGGATCTCCTTGAGCAGGAAGTGCTCGAAGCCGCCGGTGTCGTAGGAGTCGACCTCCCAGTCCACGGTGGACGGCTGGCGGTGCGTGGTGCGGGCGTCCTCGGTGAAGGTCCGGAAGCCGTCGGCCCGGACGGTGGCCAGCTCGCCGTCCTCCAGGTGGACGACCTGGCGGGTGTAGCGGACCAGCGCGGAGACGTCCGAGGCGGCGAACATCTCCTTCTCGCCGATGCCCAGCACGATCGGGCTGCCGTTGCGGGCGACGACGATCCGGTCCGGCCGCTCGGCGTCGAGCACCGCGATGCCGTAGGTGCCGACCACCCGGCCGAGCGCGGCCCGCACCGCGTCCTCCAGCTCGACGCCCTCGGCCACGTTCGCGGCGATCAGGTGGGCGAGCACCTCGGTGTCGGTCTCGGAGCGGAACACCGCGCCGTCGGCGGCGAGCTTGGCGCGCAGCTCGTCGGCGTTCTCGATGATGCCGTTGTGGACGACGGCGATCCGCTCGGCGTTGTCCAGGTGCGGGTGCGCGTTGGCGTCACTGGGGACGCCGTGGGTGGCCCAGCGGGTGTGGCCGATGCCGGTGGTGCCCTTGAACCGGGCCGGTACGGCCGCGGCCAGGTCGGCGACCCGGCCCTTCACCTTGCGGAGCTTGATCCCGCCGCTGCGCCCGGTGACGGCGACACCGGCCGAGTCGTAGCCGCGGTACTCCAGCCGCGCCAGCCCCTCCAGCAGGAAGGGGGTCGCGTCCTTGGGGCCGATGTAGGCCACGATTCCGCACATGCGTGGTCTCCTCTTCGAAGTCTTCGGAAGGTCGGGAACGAGAGCGGTCAGCCCGCTGAGGGCAGCGAGGGCGGTGGGCAGCGAGCGCGATGAGGGCGACGGGCGCTCGGCCGCCTCGGCCGCCTCAGCCGTAGACGATCCGCCGCAGCTGGCGGGCCGAGAGCTCCGGCGCCGAGACCCGGCGCTGCGGCAGCTCCTCGGTGAGCCGGGCGAAGATCCGCTCGTTGGTCAGACCGCGTGCCTGGAGCTCGGTGTGGCGGCGGCGCACGTACTCCTCGGTGCTCTCGGAGAAGTACGCCAGCACCTCCGCCACGACCCGCGCCGCCTCCCGGGGCCCGAGCGGGCTGGTCCGGGTGAGGTGGGCGAGGAGGTCTTCGTGGGGGTGGGGTGAGCTCGGCACGAGTGTGGAGCCTAGGTCGGGCCGGCCGCCGAAGCCAAAGTTTCTGCCCGAAATCGGGCAGACATTACGACTTTCAGACTACATCCACGACTCCTTCACATTCGGCCGTCGAACGGCCACCCGTTCGCCCCCGTTCCCGAAAGCCCCTTGAAGCGGCGCCAACTCCGCACGTAGCGTGACCCCCTGAACACGAAGCGGAAGACCGGAGGCTTGCTGATGTGCGGGATCACCGGATGGGTCGCGTTCGAGCGCGACCTCACCGCCGAACGGGGGGTCATCGACGCGATGACGGCCACCCAGGCCCGCCGCGGCCCGGACGCCGGCGGCGTCCACCTGGAGCCGCACGCCGTGCTCGGCCACCGCCGGCTCGCGGTGATCGACATCGCGGGCGGCGTCCAACCGATGACGGTCGAGCACGACGGCCGGACGCTGGCCGTGCTCACCTACAGCGGCGAGGTCTACAACCACCGCGAACTGCGCGCGGAACTGGAGGCGGCCGGGCACCGCTTCCGTACCCGCAGCGACACCGAGGTCGTGCTGCGCGCCTACCTGGAGTGGGGCGAGCACCTGGCCGAGCGGCTCAACGGCATGTTCGCCTTCGCGGTCTGGGACATCCGGCGCGAGGAGCTGCTGCTGGTCCGCGACCGGATGGGCGTCAAACCCCTGTACTACCACCGCACCCCGGACGGCGTGGTCTTCGGCTCCGAGGTCAAGGCCCTGTTCGCCCACCCCGCCGTCCGCCCGGTGGTGGACCTGGACGGGCTGCGCGAACTGCTCGGCTACGCCCGCACCCCGGGGCTCACCCCGTACCGGGACATCCACGAGGTCCGGCCCGGGCACGTCGTGCGGGTGCGCCGCGAGGGCCTCTCGGTCCGCCGCTACTGGGCGCTGGAGGCGCGCGAGCACCGCGACAGCCTGGAGGCCACGGTCGCCACCGTCCGGGCCCTGCTGGACGACATCGTGCACCGTCAGCTGGAGGCGGACGTCCCGCTCTGCTCGCTGCTCTCCGGCGGCCTAGACTCCAGCGCCGTCACCGCCCTGGCCGCCCGGACCCTGGGCGCGGCCGGGGCCGGCCCGGTGCGCTCCTTCTCCGTCGGCTTCGCCGGGCAGAGCGAGACCTTCAACGCCAACGACGTCCGGCAGACCCAGGACGGCCCGTTCGCCCGGCTGCTCGCCGACCACGTCGGCGCCAACCACAGCGTCGTCGAGCTGGACGCGGCCGACCTGACGGACCCGGCCCGGCGCTCCGTCGTGCTGCGCGCCCGTGACCTGCCCAACGGCGTCGGCGACATGGACACCTCGCTGCTGCTGCTCTTCCGGGGCGTGCGCCGCCACTCCACCGTCGCGCTGTCCGGCGAGTCCGCGGACGAGCTCTTCGGCGGCTACCGCTGGTTCCACGACCCGGCCACCATCGCCGTCGACGACTTCCCCTGGGCGCTCGGCCTCACCGGCATCGCCGGCGGCGGAGCCACCCCGCGCGAGCACCTCCTGGACGCCGAACTGCTCCGCAAGCTCGACCTGGACGGCTACCGCAGGGCCCGCTACCGCGAGGCGGTCGCCGAGGTCCCGCACCTGCCGGAGGCGGATCCGCTCGAACGGCGGATGCGCGAGATCTCGTACCTCAACCTGACCCGCTTCGTCTGCATCCTGCTCGACCGCAAGGACCGGATGAGCATGGCCAACGGCCTGGAGGTGCGGGTGCCGTTCTGCGACCACCGGCTGGTCCAGTACGTCTTCAACGCCCCGTGGGCGATGAAGTCCTTCGACGGGCGGGAGAAGAGCCTGCTGCGCGCCGCCGTCCGGGACGTGCTGCCGGCCGCGGTCGCCGAGCGGGCGAAGAGCCCGTACCCGGTCACCACCGACCCGCACTACCCGGCGAAGCTGCGCGCCGAACTGGCCCGGCTGGCCGTCGAGCGCACCTCCCCGGCCCTGGACCTGCTCGACCGGCGGCGCCTCGCCGACGCGCTCGCCCCGGACACCGACCCGCAGTCCGTCCGGCTGGCCGTCGACCTCGCGCTGGACTTCGACGCCTGGCTGACGGAGTACCGGGTGACGTTGGAGCTCTGACCGCCGGGGCCTGAACACGTGTGGGGCGCGGGTGCCGCCACCCGAACGGCGCACCCGGCGACGCCCGCGCCCCCGTACTCCGTCCGGGTGATTGTGCGGAACCATCCCGCCGGGCCCGGAGGTCCCACGGTGCGATAGCGTCGCCGACACCTCCCGAATGGCGGGCGAAATCGCGGCTTACCGCTCACGTGCCGTCAGGATGGGAGCGAAACGTTCACCTCGATCCGCCGGGGGATCCCGTCATGCAGCCGCGAGTCTTCGCGATTCTCACCGCCCTGCTCCTGGGCGTCCTGGGCCTGGGGTCGGTGGCCGTCACCGACTGGTCGCCCGCGGCGGCCACCGCGTCCCTGACCGCCGTCGCCCCCGGGGCCCCCGCCGCCGGCGCCCGGCCGGCCGCGGCCGGCCCCGCGAGCGCCACCCCGACCGGCGACCCCGCCGTGTGGACCCGCTCCACGCTGCGCAACAAGGTGATGGCCGAGATGGACGCCACCGACCCCGGTGTCGCCCTGGCCGACCTCGACAAGATCACCAAGGAGAAGCCGTACACCGTGCGCTTCTGCCACCCGATCGCGCACGAGCTCGGCCACGCGGCGGTCAAGCGCTTCAACGCCGACTTCCAGAAGGTCATCTCCTTCCCGCACGAGACCTGCGCGGCCGGCTACCTGCACGGCGCGGTCGAGGAGATGCTCAACGCCTCCACCCAGCCCGAGACGGACCTGCTCAAGCTCTGCGCGCCCAAGAACTCCGGGCCCTGCATCCACGGCGTCGGCCACGGCACCATGTTCGTCGCCAAGCAGGACGTCGCCAAGGCGCGCGACCTGTGCAACAAGTTCCCCTCCGACCAGAACCGGATCCGCTGCTCCGAGGGCCTGTTCATGCAGCTCTTCGGCCCGGACGAGGAGGACGAGCAGGCCAAGGCCAACCTGCCCGCCGACAAGCTCGCCCAGGACCCGCTCTACCCGTGCAAGGACCAGCCCTCGCTGTTCCAGTCGGCCTGCTTCTTCTACGCCCCGACCTTCTTCCTCTCCTCGCACGACTACCCGAACCACCCCGAGGTCTACGCCGAGGCCCTCAAGTGGTGCCTCAACGGCAAGGCCAGCGGCGGGGCGGTGGACTGCAGCCGCGGTGTCGGCTCGCGCACCATGAAGTACAACCTGGACCGCGAGGACTGGGCGTCCGAGCAGTGCGCGACCGCCGCCGACGGCTGGCAGCGCAAGGCCTGCGCCGAGGGCCTGGTCAGCTACTACACGGTCAACTACACCGACGGGGGCGCGGCCGGACGGCTCTGCGCCAAGATCACCAACAAGGAGATGCAGGGCTACTGCCGCTCGGCGAGCGGCCTGTCCAGCTCGCTGGACTGACGCCCCGGTCCCCCGGACCGACGCCCCCGGGTCTCAGCAAGCAGGCTCGCACCGCACGGTGCGGGCCTGCTTGCGTAGGATCACCCGATCATCGCCTGACCCGGGTGCGCCAAGGACGCCGCGCCTCGCCCAGCCCGTCCCCCGGCCTCCCTGGAGCACGCCATGACCACCGAGGACTCCCCCGGCACCGACTTCACCGGCACCGACGTCACCGACGCCGACTTCCGCCGTGCCGCCCACGCCACCGCCGACCTCGTCTCCGACTACCTCGCCGACCTGCCCGGACGCCCGGTCTGGCAGCCCATGGACGAGACCGCCCGCCGGGCCCTGCTCGACGCCCCGCTGCCCACCGAGGGCCGCCCGCTCGACGAGCTGATCGGCGCCATCGGACGGGACGTCCTGCCGTACCCGATGGGCAACGGCAACCCGCGCTTCTTCGGCTGGGTCAACTCCGCCCCCGCCCCCGCCGGGGTGCTCGCCACCCTCGCCGCCTCCGCGATGAACCCCAGCTCGGCCGGCGGCGACCACGCCGACGTCCACCTGGAGCGCGCCGTGGTCCGCTGGATAGCCGAACTGGTCGGCTTCCCGCACCCGGCCGGCGGCGGCCTGCTCACCTCCGGCACCTCGATGGCGACCATCGTCTGCCTCGCCGCCGCCCGCAGCCGCGCCGCCCGGCGGGCCGGCCGGGACGTCCGCGAGGAGGGCCTGGCGGGCCTGCCGCCGCTGGTCGGCTACGTCACCGGCGAGACCCACTCCTGCGTCCGCAAGGCCGCCGAGCTGCTCGGCCTCGGCAGCCGGCAGCTGCGCACCGTGGCCACCGGCCCCGACGGCCGGCTGGACACCGCCGACCTGCGAGCGGCCGTCGAGCGCGACCGCGCGGCCGGCCTGCTGCCCTTCCTGGTGGTCGCCTCGGCCGGCACCGTCGGCGCCGGCGCGGTGGACGGGTTCGGCCCGATCGCCGACCTCTGCGAGGAGCAGGGCCTCTGGATGCACGTGGACGGCGCGTACGGCGCCTTCGGCCGGCTCGACCCGGCCATCGCCCACCGCTACGCCGGGCTGGAGCGCGCCGACTCGCTCGCCCTCGACCCGCACAAGTGGCTCGGCGTCCCGGTCGACTGCGGCTGCGCGCTGGTCCGCGACACCGAGGAACTGCGCGGCACCTTCAGCCTCGTCCCGTCCTACCTGCGCGACGAGTCGGCCGGCGCGCTCGGCTGGTTCTCCGAGTACGGCACCGAGCAGACCCGCCCCTTCCGGGCCCTCAAGGTCTGGGCCACCATCGCCCACAAGGGCCGGGCCGGGCTCGCCCGGGACATCGCCCGGTGCACCGCCCTGGCCCGCCGGCTCGGCGAACTCGTCGAAGCGGACGAGGAGTTGGAGCTGCTCGCCGAGGTGCAGACCTCGATCGTGGCGTTCCGCCACCGCGCCCCCGGCCGGGACGGGGCCGCCCGCGACGCCCTCAACCGCGACCTCCCCGCCGCCGTCCAGCGGCGCGGCCGGGTCTTCGTCACCGGCGCCCGCCTGGACGGCGCCGAGCTGCTCCGCGCCTGCCTCCTCAACGCCGCCACGACGGAGGCCGACCTCCACCTCCTGCTCGCCGAGGTCAAGGCCGCGGCCCGCGACCTGCTCGGCTAGACCACCGGCGGCCCGGCCTCCCGACTCGGCCCCGCGCGTTCCTCCCGTAACACCCCGGCGCGGACCGTAACCGGCCGGTCACGACGCATGCCCGACCGGGAAACACCGGTCGGGCACGGTGGTGGCATGGAGCATTCGAAGCCCTCTCCCCTCCGTGCCCCCGCCGGCCCCGGTGCCCGCCGCACCCACCGCTGGCGCCGTGACACCGTCGAACTCGCCGCCGTCTTCCTCTCCGTCACGGCGGCCGACCTCATCGCCAAGATCGTCGTCCACGGCCCGGACGGCCCGGTCGTCGTGGCCGCCTCCGCGCTCGCCCTGCTGGCCACCGCCCTGCTCCACAGCTGGTGGTCACCGCACGCCCCGCCCCCGGTCGCGCTCTGGCGGGTGCGCACCACGGCCCTCGCCCACACCCGCACGACGCTCGCCGACCACCGGATCACCCTGCTCTCCGTCCACCCCCACCCCGCCGCCGACGAGCTCTACCTCCGCACCGAGCACCCGGTGACCCCGGCCGTCCTGACGACGCTGCTGACCGCCACCGGCCACACCCTCCAGGACGCGCCGACCCGCATCGCCTGAGCCGTCGCCTCAGGCCGGGCCCGGGTCGTTGGGGTGCGGTTCGAGCGGGGTCACCACGACGGTCATCCACGGCCGCAGCGGGAGGCTGCCGAGCACCTCCGCGCGCAGCCGGGCCTCGTCGGCCGCCCGCCAGACGCCGATGCTGCGCCGTTCGCCGACCGGGCGCCACAGCCTGGCCAGGTGGCCAGTGGCGGCCAGCTCGCGGGCGCGGACGGCCTCGGCGGCGCGCCGCCGGTCGACCTCCTCCTCAGCGGTGCCCTCGGGGACGCTGGTGGTGATCTCGACCAGGAACTCCTGCACGGTCCTGCTCCCTTCTCTCCCCCGCCCCGCCCCCGCCCCCTCATCGTCGGCCCGGCACCCGACCGCCGCCACGACCGGCCCGCGCCCGGTGGGCCGGCCGGGCGAATCCGGAGCCGGCCTCCGGCGGCCCCGCACCCGGCGCGGGCCCGGGATCCGGCTCCGCCGGCGGCGGCCCGAGGAGGGCGGCCACCGCCGGCGGATTCCCGGGAGGCGTCAGCCCTTGTCGGCCGGCTGCACGACGCAGACGGCCTCGCCGAGCATCGGCCCGAAGCCGCCGAGCAGGGCGCCGAGCACCTGGTGGCAGGTGGCGGCCTCCTCGGGCGTCTTGGGGCCGTTGCTGTCGGCGGCGGCCGACTGGGCGAGGGCGAGCGGCAGGGCGAGCAGCAGGGCGCAACAGGCGGTGGCCAGTGCGGAGTTCTTCACGGACATCGGAAAGCCCCTTCGGAGGAGACGGGATCGGCGGAAAAGCCGAGCCATCCCTATCCGAAGGGGCTCCCCCGCTCACGGATCCTGAGCCATCCGTGAGCGTGTCCACATCATCCGATCAGCGGCCCAGGGGCTCCCCGGGGCCCGTCCGTTCCACCTCCCGGATCGCGGCGGCCAGCTCGGCCACCCCGTGCTCCCGCAGCACCCCGTAGTGGTCGCCCGCCAGGTCGACCACGGTGGACGGGGCCGCCGAGTAACCGGTGCTGCCCTCGATGAACGAGTAGTCGTCACCCGCGGCCTTGAAGACGGTCACCGGCGCCTCCAACCGCCGCTCGGCGAGCTCGCGGAAGCTGTACTCGAACTCGTAGGTCTCGCCGACGATCCCGGTGATCCGCCGGATCAGCTCCTCGTCCAGCTCCGGCAGCATCCGGTGCACGGAGGCGACGAAGGTCGCCTCGTCCACCGTCTCGGCCAGGCAGCGCTCCAGATCGGGGCCGCTGATCCGGCCGGCGAACACCCCGAACAGGATGGTCAGGTACGCCGGGTTGGCGTACGAGGCCTCACGGCCCCACGACCGGGCATCGTCCCGGCGCACCTTCGGGTTGCCAGGGCAGATCAGCAGCAGCCGCTCCACCCGCTGCCCGGCGCGCTCCAGCTGCCAGGCCGCCTCGAAGGCGACCCGGGCGCCGAAGGAGAAGCCCCACAGCGTGTACGGCCCCCGCGGCTGCACCCGGCGCAGCTCGGCGACGTCGGCGGCGGCCATCTCCCGGATGGTCGGGTACGGCGTCTCGCCCGGGTTGACGCCGTGCGCCTGGACACCGTAGAAGGCCCGGCCCGCACTCGCTTCCCGGCCGAGCGGCCGCAGGTTCATCGGGTAGCCGCCCAGTCCGGGCCAGCAGAACACGGCCCGGTCGGCCGCCCCCGGGTGCAGCGGCACCAGCCGGGAGGCCGCGCTCCCGCCGGTGCCCCCGCCCGCGCGCTCGCCGCCCTCGCCGCAGGCCCGTTCGACGCGTGCGGCCAGGTCGCCCAGCCGGGGGCACTCGAACAGCACCTGGAGCGGCAGCGCGACGCCGAACTCGCGGTTGATCCGGTGCACCAGGGCGACGGCGATCAGCGAGTTCCCGCCGACGGCGAAGAACTCGTCCGTCACCGACACCTCCTGGTACCCCAGCGCCCGCCCCCAGGCCTCGGCCAGCCACCGCTCGTACCCGGTGGCGGGTGCGACGTACGCGCCGCGCACGTCGGCCGTGCGGACGGCCTCGGAGGCGGCCAGCGCCTTGAGGTCCACCTTGCCGTTGGCGGTGAGCGGCAGGGCGTCCATCACCAGCACCCGGTTGGGCAGCATGTAGTCGGGCAGCAGGGTGGCCAGTTGGTCCTTGATCAGCTCGGCCGGTCCCTTCATGTGGACGGTGTCCTCGTGCATGCCCTCGCTGCGGATCTGCTCCTCGCTCACCTTGCCGCCGAGGAAGAAGTAGGACGGTCCCGGGGTGATGCCGCGGCCGGCCAGGATCTCGTCGATGCGGCGCGAAGCGGGCAGCGGGTGGCCGGACTTGGAGCTGTAGCCGGAGGACATGAGGCCCAGCCCCAAGCCGTTGCGCTGGAGGCGGTGCAGCTCCGTGCCGAGCACGATGTACCGCAGCCACTCCTCCTCGGCACGGGCGACGGCCGTGATGCCGAACGAGGCCCGGGCGTAGACGGCCTGGTTGATCGCGATCACGTGCCGGGACTCCACCACCTCCTCCGAGACGTGCGTCAACTCGCCGTCGGCGTACCGGTAGAGGCCGCCCGGCAGGCCGTCCACCCGGCCCTCGTGGGCCTGGACGTACAGCTCGGTGCCCTCGTCCCGCGCCGGGCCGCCGGCCCGGACGACCGCGAAGGCGCCCAGGTAGTGGTCCTCCTCGGCGACGTCCAGCCGGCCCTTGGCCGCCGGGTCGAGGCCGATCGGGCGCACGTCCAGCCCGTACTCGGGCAGCACCTCCGCCAGGACGCCCAGCATGTGGCCGGTCTCGAACTCCAGCACCTCCCGGATGTTGTTCTTGTAGACCGGCTCGATGGCGCCGTGCTTCCCGGAGAAGTGCAGCGTCAGGTAGGCCCCGTCCTCCGGGCCCGGCCGCGCCCCGGCGGGGCCGATCCGGACCAGGACGTGCTCGACCGGGTGGTAGTAGTACAACCCGGCCGCGAGCCCGTCCAGGCCGCCGGTCTCCAGGTACAGCTGGGTCGCGTACAGCGCGCCGGGCGAGGCGTAGGCGTACTTGGGCAGCAGCCGCTCCTCGCTGTGGAACTGGCCGAACCACCGCAGGACGCGGCCGAGTTCGGGCAGGCTCAGCAGTTCCAGGTCGCGGCCGAAGGTGCGGGTTGGGCGCGGGGCGAGCAGCGCGGTGAGGTCGTCCCGGGTGACCGCGCCGCCGTCGTAGAAGCGGTAGCTCTTGCGGGCGAAGGCCTCCCGGCGCTGGGCGTCGGTCTCCTTCCGGCCGGGCAGTTCAACCCGCTCGCGGCCCGCCAGCCGGGCCCGGTCGCGCAGGCCCGGGTCGGACAGCTGGGCCTTGACCTGGAGCTTGCTGGCCTTGGACTGGTGGTGGCCGCCGTGGCTGCCCTGGTCCATCAGGGCAGCCTCGCGCGGGTTGAGCTCGACGCAGGCGACCAGGTTCGGATGCCCGGTGCGGTCGTCCCCGGTGACGACCGCGGCCGAGCGGCGCACCCAGGTGTGCTCCTCGATCGCGCGGGCGATCTCGTCCAGCTCGACCCGGTACCCGCGCAGCTTGACCTGGTTGTCCACCCGGCCGGCGAACTGGAGGGTGCCGTCCGGGTTCCACCGCACCAGGTCGCCGGTGCGGTACAGCCGCTCGCCGGGGGCGAACGGGGAGCGGACGAACCGCTCCGCGGTCAGCTCCGGCCGGTTCAGGTAGCCGCGGGCCAGCTGGACGCCGCCGATGTACAGCTCGCCGACGCCGCCACTGGCGACCGGCCGCAGCTCCTCGTCGAGGACGTGGCACTGGGTGTCGGCCACCGGTCGGCCGATCGGCACCGAGCCGGCGCCGTCGGCCGGATCGGCCGGGTCGACCAGGTGCCAGGTGGCGTTGATGGTGCACTCGGTCGGGCCGTACAGGTTGACCAGCGCCGCCTGCGGGAGGGCGCGGCCCAGGTCGCGGGCGAGCCGCCGGGAGAGCGCCTCACCGCCGGAGAACACCCGGGTCAGGCCGGTGCAGTCGGCGAAGCCCTCGGTGTCCAGCAGCGCCCGGAGCAGGGTGGGCACGCACTGGAGCGCGGTCACCCCGTGCCGCCGGACGGCGGCGACCAGCGCCTCCGGGTCCCGGTAGAGGCCGGGCGTGTCGGCCGCCACCCGGGCGCCGACGGCCGGGGCGAGGATCTCCCACTGCGCGGCGTCGAAGCTCATCGGGGTCTTCTGCAGCACGGTGGTCCCGGGGTCGAGGTGCCCGGCGGAGCGCATCCAGCGCAGCTGGGAGACCACCGAGCGGTGCTCGATCATCACGCCCTTGGGGCGGCCGGTGCTGCCCGAGGTGTAGATCACATAGGCCAGCGACTCCGGCTCGGCGGCCGCCTCGGGCGCTTCCTCGTGTGCCTCCTCCGCCGCTTCCGGCAGCGGAGCGGCGTCCTCACAGGCCTCGAAGGTGACGACCGCGGTCCCGGCCGGGACCAGCGCGGCCAGCCGCTCGCGCAGGTGCGCCTGGGTCAGCACGATCCGGGTGCCGCTGTCCTCGACCATGTAGCGGATCCGGTCCTCGGGGTACTCCGGCGACAGCGGCAGGTAGCCGGCCCCGGCGTACAGCACGCCCCAGGCCCCGGCGACCAGCTCGACGGACGGCTCGACGTACAGGCCGACGCAGCCGTCCGGGACGGCGCCCAGGCGGCGCAGCCGCGCGGCCAGCCGGCGGGCGGCCCCGGCCAGCTCCTGGAAGGTGAGGCCGCCGCCCGCGCCGAGGACGGCCGGCGCGCCGGGCCGGGTGCGCGCCTGCCGGTCGAGCAGCCCGGTGAGCGCGGTGCCGACCGGAGCCCGGCGGGCGTGCGGGACGGCGGTGGTGGCGGTGGTGTCGGTGGTGGGGACGGACGGGGTGTCGCGCATGGAAACGGCCTTCGGTGCGTGGACGTACGGGTGTGGCCGTACGGGGCGTGGCCTCCTGCTCACCAGGAGCACCGGGGAACGCCATCCACCGTCGGCCGCCCGCTGTCCCATCCGCCTGAGGCACCGGTCGCGACCTGCGCCGATGCCGTCCCGGCCACCCGTGCCGCCGTCCCGGGCGGGGGCCCGCCCTGTCCCACCCCGCCCGGCCGCGCACCCGGGCATTCGCCCGTTCACGATCACGTAACCGAACGGAAGCGCACCGTCGGTAGCGTCGGCGGCATGAAGGCATCACGCACTCGCCCCGAACGGCTCTGGCACCGGCCCTTCCGCAGGTCCGACCGCAGGTGCGCGGCGCCCGAGGGCCAGGCCACCCGGCCGCCCGCGCTCACCGGCGGCCCGTACCGGACCGTGCGGCCGCACCCGCCCGCCGTCCGCGCCGCCGGTCCGGCGCCGGAGGCCCCGTCCCGTCTGTCCCTGCCGGATGGGACCGGGCTGCTGCTGCGCCCGTCCGGGCCGGCCGACCGGGCGGCGGCGCTGGCGATGCACGGGCGCTGCTCCCCCGCCGCGCTGCGGCTGCGCTACCACGGCCCGGTCCGCGACGCCGGCCGCTACCTGGACCACCTGCTGGACCCGCGGCACGGCCGCAGCTACGCGGTGGCCGCCCCGGACGGGCGGATCCTCGCGCTCGGGCACCTGATGTGGGACGACGGCGAGGCCGAGCTGGCCGTCCTGGTCGAGGACGACTGGCAGCGGCACGGGCTGGGCGCGGCGCTGCTGCGGCGGCTGTCGGCGACGGCCCGGGCGGCCGGCGTCCGCACGGTGTACGCGGTGACCCAGGGCGGCAACACCGGGCTGATCGCCGCGATGCGACGGCTGGACGCGCCGCTGGACTTCCGGGCCGAGGACGGCACCCTGGTGATCACCGCCACGCTGGCCGCCGGGGATCCGGCCGGCTGCGCCCACCATCCGGGACGCTGATCATTTCTTCACCAGATCCTTACCCGGGCAGGTCGGGAACCCGACGGTGGTCGTCGAGCGTCGTCAAAGCAGTAGGGGTTCGGAGCCGAACCCTTGGGGCTGCTCCGTACACCGCTCTCCCCGACAGGCCGTCAGCAGCACCCGCGAGCGCGTCGCAGCAGGCGGCACGGGGTCCGGATCGTCCGGTCGGGCGACGGAGTCGGTAGGCTGACCCCCGTCCCCGCCGCCCGACGGCCCGTTATTCGGCCACGGGTGGTGCCGCAGCAAGGAGGAACCACTGAGCATGGCAGGCACCGAATCGGAGCCCACAGGCGCACGCGACGCCTCGCTGCCGGCCCGCGCCAAGATCGCGGTCACCGCCGGCCGGGTCGCCGCCGCCGTGTCGCGCAAGGCCGGGCGCGGGAGCGGCTCGGTGATCGGCGGCAAGGTCGCCCTCAAGCTCGACCCCGACCTGCTCGCCACCCTCGCCGAGAACCTCGACGTCGTCCTGGTCAGCGCGACCAACGGCAAGACCACCACCACCCGCCTGATCGCCGAGGCGCTGCGCGCCGCCGGTCCGGTGGTCTCCAACGCCCTGGGCGCCAACATGCCCGCCGGCATCACCTCCGCCCTGGCCGGCGGCAACGACGCCCGCTTCGGCGTGATCGAGGTCGACGAGAAGTACCTGGCGATGGTCGCCCGCGACACCCGCCCCAAGGCGATCGCCCTGCTCAACCTCTCCCGCGACCAGCTCGACCGCGCCGCCGAGACCCGGATGATGGCCGAGAAGTGGCGCGAGGGCCTCCAGAACACCGAGGCCGTGGTCATCGCCAACGCCGACGACCCGCTGGTGACCTGGGCCGCCTCCTCCTGCAAGAAGGTGGTCTGGGTGGCCGCCGGACAGGCCTGGAAGGAGGACGCCTGGTCCTGCCCCGCCTGCGGCGGTGTGATGCAGCGCCCCGGCGACGACTGGTTCTGCCAGGACTGCGGCTTCCGCCGGCCCAACCCGCACTGGGCGCTCCAGGGCACCCACGTGATCGACCCGCAGCGCGGCGCCTGGCCGATCCAGCTCCAGCTGCCGGGCCGGGCCAACCTGGCCAACGCCACCAGCTCGGCCGCCGTCGCCGCCGTGTTCGGCGTCGCCCCGCAGGTCGCCCTGGAGCGGATGCGCTCGGTGGCCGCCGTGGCCGGCCGCTACGACGTGGTCCAGTACCAGGGCCGGGACATCCGCCTGCTGCTGGCCAAGAACCCGGCCGGCTGGCTGGAGACCTTCTCGCTGATCGACGGCCCGCCCGCCCCGGTGATCCTCTCCGTCAACGCCCTCGACGCCGACGGCACCGACACCTCCTGGCTGTGGGACGTCGACTACGAGCGCCTCGCCGGGCACCCGGTCTTCGTGATGGGCCAGCGCAAGCTGGACCTGGCCGTCCGCCTGGAGGTCGCCGGACTCCAGTTCCACGTGGTCGACACGCTGGAGCAGGCCGTCCGGATGGCCCCGCCCGGCCGGATCGAGGCCATCGCCAACTACACCGCCTTCCAGCAGCTGCGGAAGGTCGTGGCCGGCTGATGCCGCGCCCGCACACCAGTCTTTACGTGACGGAAGGCCTTCGAGGATGAGTGAGAGCAGCCTGCGCGTGGTCTGGGTCTACCCGGACCTGCTCAGCACCTACGGCGACCGGGGCAACGCCCTGGTCGTGGAGCGCCGGGCCCGCCAGCGCCACCTCAACGTGACCCGGATCGACGTCCGCTCCGACCAGGCGATCCCCACCAGCGGCGACATCTACCTGATCGGCGGCGGCGAGGACCGCCCGCAGCGCCTGGCCGCCGAGCGGCTGCGCGCCGACAGCGGCCTGGTGCGGGCCGCCGAGAACGGCGCGATCATCTTCGGTGTCTGCGCCGGTTTCCAGATCATGGGCCACGAGTTCATCAACGACCTCGGCGAGCGCGAGCCGGGCCTGGGCCTGCTCGACGTCTGGACCACCCGCGGCGAGGGCGCCCGCTGCGTCGGCGACGTGCTCGCCGACGTCGACCCCCGGCTCGGCCTGCCGCAGCTGACCGGCTTCGAGAACCACCAGGGCGTCACCCATCTCGGCCAGGGCGTGCAGCCCTTCGCCACCGTCAGCGTCGGCCGGGGCAACGGCACCGGTGACGGCACCGAGGGCGCCTGGCGGGACACCGTGTTCGGCACCTACCTGCACGGCCCGGTGCTGGCCCGCAACCCCGCCGTGGCCGACATGCTGCTCAAGCTGGCGCTGGACGTCGCCGCGCTGCCGCCGGCCGACACCACCTGGTACGACGCGCTGCGCGCCGAGCGCATCGCGGCCGCGACGCGTCCCCAGTAGTACATCCGTACGCCCCGGCCGGGTGCCCGCCATGCGGTCACCCGGTCCGCGGGCGGCCCCGGACGTACCACAATGGGGCTGCCTACTGCACACCCTCCTCGGCAGCAGGCTGCAATTCCGCGCGGGGGCGCCGACGGCGCCGCTCCCGCGTCGGCTCCTGCCCGGCCGGACCAGGGGCCGTATGCTCGACTTCGCGGCCGTTTTCGGGCGTTCTGTCCGGATCGGCCGGTCCTTCACCCCGCGGCCACCTCCCCGCCACCACGGCGAGGGAGCGCCCCGTTACGGTGACGGCTCGTCGTCCCAGCCTGTAGTCCGGCCGTTCCTCGGTTCTGCTCGGGAGTTGCAAAGCTAATGCGTATCGGAGTGCTGACCAGCGGCGGTGACTGCCCCGGCCTGAACGCGGTGATCCGCTCCGTGGTCCACCGGGGGGTGGTCGACCACGGCGACGAGATCATCGGGTTCGAGGACGGGTGGCGCGGTTTCCTTGAGGGCCACCACCGCCCCCTGACCCTGGACTCGGTGAGCGGCATCCTGGCCCAGGGCGGCACCATCCTCGGTTCCTCCCGGGTCCAGCCGAGCCACCTGCGGGACGGCGTCGAACGGGCCAAGAAGTACTGCGCCGACCTCGGCCTGGACGCGGTCATCCCGATCGGCGGCGAGGGCACCCTGAAGGCCGCCAAGCTGATGAGCGACGCGGGCCTGCCGATCGTCGGCGTGCCCAAGACCATCGACAACGACATCGCCGCCACCGACGTGACCTTCGGCTTCGACACCGCCGTCTCGGTCGCCACCGAGGCGCTGGACCGGCTGAAGACCACCGCCGAGTCCCACCAGCGCGTCATGGTCGTCGAGGTCATGGGCCGGCACACCGGCTGGATCGCGCTGAACGCGGGCATGGCCGCCGGCGCGCACGCCATCGTCGTCCCGGAGCGCCCGTTCCACATCGACAAGCTCACCGAGGTCGTCCGCGAGCGCTTCGACCGCCAGAAGAAGTTCGCCATCGTGGTCTGCGCCGAGGGCGCCAAGCCCGAGCCCGGCACCATGCACTGGGAGGAGGGCACCAAGGACATCTACGGCCACGAGCGGTTCACCGGCATCGCCACCCAGCTCTCCCGCGAGCTGGAGCACCGCCTCGGCAAGGAGGCCCGCCCGGTGATCCTCGGCCACACCCAGCGCGGCGGCACCCCGACCGCCTACGACCGGGTGCTCGCCACCCGCTTCGGCTGGCACGCCGTCGAGGCCGTCCACAAGGGCGCCTTCGGGCACATCACCGCGCTGCAGGGCACCAACATCAACCTGGTGCCGCTGGCCGAGGCGGTCGCCGAGCTGAAGACCGTGCCGCAGGACCGCTACCTGGAGGCCGAGACGGTCCTCTGACCGCCCCCGCCCTCCCCGGAGGCCCCCGGCCCGCCCCGCGCGGCCCGGGGG
>NZ_JBHVEU010000124.1:0-20119 GCF_042802075.1 Kitasatospora sp. NPDC057518 | reverse complement strand
GCGCCGTCGGGCGCGGGCCGGGCCGGGGCGGGGCGGCACCGGAGGGAACCGGCACCGGAGGGGATCAGTGCCGGGAGGGGAGGACGCAGCGGAAGCTGGAGGCGGCGGCCGGGTCGCCGTGGCCCCGGTAGCGGGACACCTCGGGGTAGCGGCACAGGTCGCGGTCGACGCTCCGCCCGGTGGCGTCGAGCAGCGTGGCGGGCAGCGTCCGCGGCGCCTTGCCCTGCTCGACCCAGGCCGTCAGGGCGGCGAGGTCGTCGGTCGTGCCGCCGCCCTTGTTGAGGCCGCAGTGGGCCGTGCCCGGGGCGAGGAAGAGGCGGTAGAAGTCGTCGACCCGCTTGCCGCCGCCCATCGTCCGCTCGACCTGCCGGCGGTAGTCGACGGTGCCCTGGGCGGGGATGAACTGGTCGGCCTGGCCGTGCCAGGTCAGGAGTTTGCCGCCGGCGTCGCGGAAGGCGGACAGGTCGGGGTCGTCGGTGCCGATGATCCGGCCGTACTCGGTCCGCGACTGCTCGAACAGCCGGGTGAACTGGTCGTAGGTGATCGTCGAGACGTCGAACGAGGGCTGCTTCTTCAGCCAGTTCGTGACCCAGAGCCGGGGCACCGGGAACGGCGCGCCCCGCACCTGGCCGTCCGCGTCGGGCGCGGTGGTGCCGGCCAGCCCCGCCAGGTCGGCACCGACCGGGACGCCGGACCAGAGCCTGCGGCCCGTGGCGGTGCGCGGACCGTCCCAGATCTTGCGGACGACGGCGGCGTCGGCGGCCGTGATGGTCAGCTCCTTCCCGTCGCAGACCACCGTGGTGCCGATCAGCCGGCGCGGGTCGAAGTCGCACCGCGACGCGTCGTTGACCAGCTTGTCCTCGGCTCCGTCGAGCGGGTCGCAGGCCGCGACAGCGGCGTCCGTGAAGGCCTTGAACGCGCAGGCGGACGGGTAGGTCTTCTCGTTGTTCATGACCACCTGCGGCCACAGGGTGGCGACTTCGAACTCGTCCCAGCTGACGGCGGGCGCGTTGGCGAGGATGCCGTCGAAGTCGTCGGGGTAGCGCTGGGCCTCCATGTAACCCTGGCGCCCGCCGGTGGAGCACCCGTTGAAGTAGGAGTAGGAGGCCGGACGGCCGAAGTGCGCGGCGACCACCTGCTTGCCGACGATCGCCGCCTCGTGCTGGGAGCGGGACGCGAGGTTGTTCAGCAGCGCGGTGTCGACCTCGCCCTTCGCGTTCAGCGCCCAGCCGGCGTCCACGGCATCGGCGAGCCCGCCGTCGGTGGTGGTCGCGGCGTAGCCGTTCTTGACCGCGGTGCCCATCCCGACGCCGTTGTCCCCGGCGGCGAAGGCGCTTCCGCCGAGCGCCTGGAAGCGGCCGTTCCAGCCGCTGATTGGCAGCCAGGTCCGCACCCTCGCATGGTCGTTGTCGTCCGGGTGGGTCAGGGTGACGGTCACCTCGCAGAAGGCGGGGACACCGGTGACTGTGCCGCCCACCACCCCGGTTCCGTCGATGGTCCCGCCCTCCCGGCGGGCCGCCGTCACGGACTCCACCGCCGTACCGGCGGGGGCCCGCACGGCCGGCGCCGAACAGCCGGACGGCGCGGGCAGGGAGCCGTACGGGGTCTCCGCCACTGCCGCCGGCAGGTGCACCGCGGCCAGCGCCGCGCCGGTCGCGAGCACGATCAGGAATCTCTTCATGGGTATCCGTCCAGGAAAAAGGTGGGCGTGCGCCCGGCCGCCAAGGAGCGCGTGCGGGGCGGCCGGGCAGGGCTGGTCGAAAGACAAGGTGTTTCCGGTCGAGGTGGTGACGATCCGACCGGTGACGGCTGCGGGCCGACGCTCCTCGGGCAGTCGCCGCAAGTGGCGCCTCTCAGCCCAGGTTTGACTCAAGCAGCCGGTGCGTTCCGTTGGCTCTCGCAGGTACGCCGGGTCGGGCTTCCCTCATGTCCGTCACCGGTTCAGCCGGTGACGATGCTGGCACGGTCGCGCCCAGCCTGTCAACGAGACGGCGAAGGGGCCCCGGCGGCACCGGCCGGCGCGGGAGCCGGAGCGAAAGGAGCCGTGGCAGAGGGCAGTTGCCGGCCGCAGCCCGCTGGGCGCGCACTTATCCGCTGCCGGCTGTCGGCGGTGCCTGCTACAGTCGCAGCGACCTGTAGTCGTGTGATCGAGGAGTGGCAGACGTGGCGGGTGACGACGACATCTCCGGGTGAGATCCGGATCTGACGGCCACCGGCCGGTGCTTCAGGAGCGCCGCCGAGGTGGTCCGTTTCGTCGTACCCCTTCTCCGCACGTCTGCCCAGGGCAGAGGTCTACCTTCCTGCCCTCATCCCTTCGAGGTCATCCCCGTGTCCAACGTGTCCAACGCCGCCGTCGTCTGCTCGAACCTCTCCTTCGCCTGGCCCGACGACACCCCGGTCTTCCAGGACCTGTCCTTCACCGTGCCCGCGGGCCGGACGGGCCTGGTCGCCCCCAACGGCGCCGGCAAGAGCACCCTGCTCAAGCTGATCGCCGGCGATCTCAAGCCCGCCACCGGCTCGGTGTCGGTCACCGGACGGCTCGGCTACCTCCGCCAGAGCCTGCCCCTGACCTCCGACCTCACCGTCGCCGAGGTGCTCGACGTCGCCGCCGTCATCCGGGCCATCGACGCCGTGGAGTCCGGGGACGTCGACGAGCGGCACTTCACCACCATCGGCGACGACTGGGACATCGAGGAGCGCACCCGCGCCCAGCTCGACCGCCTCGGCCTGACCGACCTCACCCTGGACCGCGGCCTGAGCACCCTCAGCGGCGGCCAGATCGTCTCCCTCGGCCTCGCCGCCCAGCTGCTCAAGCGCCCCGACGTGCTGCTGCTCGACGAGCCGACCAACAACCTCGACGCGGAGGCCCGGCACAAGCTCTACGACGTGCTGGGGGAATTCAACGGCTGCCTGCTGCTGGTCAGCCACGACCGCGCTCTGCTCGACCGGATGCAGCACATCGCCGAGCTCGGCAACGGCGAACTGCGCTTCTACGGCGGCGACTTCACCGCGTACGAGGAGGCCGTCCGGGCCGAGCAGGAGGTCGCCGAGAAGAACGTCCGCAACGCCGAGCAGGAGCTGAAGCGGGAGAAGCGGGAGATGCAGCAGGCCCGCGAACGCGCCGAGCGCCGTCAGAGCAACGCCGCCCGCAACCTCAAGAGCGCCGGCCTGCCCCGCATCTTCGCCGGGAACATGAAGCGCGGCGCCCAGGAGTCCGCGGGCCGGGCCGGCCAGATGCACGCGGCCCGGGTCGGCGAGGCCAAGGCCCGGCTGGACGAGGCCGGGCGCGCCCTGCGCGAGGAGCAGCGGCTCTCGCTGGAGCTGCCCGACACCCAGGTGCCCGCCGGGCGCAACCTCTTCCTCGGCGAGGGCCTGCAGGTCCACCACGCCGGCCGCCCGGTGTTCGCCGACGGCGGCGTCGACCTGAGCGTCCGCGGCCCCGAACGCATCGCGCTGACCGGGCCCAACGGCGCGGGCAAGAGCACCCTGCTGCGCCTGGTCACCGGCGAACTCACCCCGGACAGCGGGGAGATCAAGCGCAACGACGGGCGGATCGCCTACCTCTCGCAGCGCCTGGACCTGCTGGACCTCGACCGCACCGTGGCGGAGAACTTCGCCGCGTTCGCCCCCGAGCGGCCCGAGACGGAGCGGATGAACCTGCTCGCCCGCTTCCTGTTCCGCGGCGCCCGCGCCCATCTGCCGGTCGGGGTGCTCTCCGGCGGCGAGCGGCTGCGCGCCACCCTGGCCTGCGTGCTGTGCGCGGAGCCGGCCCCGCAGCTGCTGCTGCTCGACGAGCCGACCAACAACCTCGACCTGGTCAGCGCCGGGCAGTTGGAGAGCGCGCTGAACTCGTACCAGGGCGCCTTCCTGGTGGTCAGTCACGACGAGCGCTTCCTCGCCGAGATCGGGGTGAACCGCTGGCTCCGGCTGGCCGACGGCACGCTGCGGGAGACGGGGGCGCCCGCGGTGTGACCCGCCGCCGTGTGACGCGGCCCGCCCGAGGCTCGGTGCCCGGGCGGGCCCACCCCCTCACGTCGGAAGGTTTCCCGTGTTCCCCCTGTCCCAGAACGCCCTGCTCGCCCATGACCTCGTCCGCGTCCTCGGCGGTCGTCGCGTCCTCGACGGCGTCGGCCTGACCGCCGCCCCCGGCCACCGGATCGGCCTGATCGGGGAGAACGGCGCCGGCAAGTCCACCCTGCTGCGGGTGCTCGCCGGCGTGGACGAACCCGACGCGGGAAGCGTCTCCCGCCCCGATGACCTCGGCTTCCTGCACCAGGAGATGCCCTTCGACCCCGCCGCGACCGTCGCCGCCGTCCTGGACGACGCGCTGCGCGAGGCCCGCGAGGACCTGGTGGAACTGGACCGGCTCGGCGCGGAGATCGCCCGGCTCCCGGAGTCCGACCCCGGGCACCCGGAACTCCTAGACGCCTACGGCAGGCGGCTGGAACAGGCCCGGTACCGGGAGTCCTGGGACGCCGACCGCCGTGCCGCCCTGGTCCTCGACGGGCTGGGCCTCGGCGCACCGGCCCTCGGCCCGCTCGGGCACGACCGCACGCTCGGCTCGCTGTCCGGCGGGCAGCGCGGCCGGCTGGCCCTCGCGGCGCTGCTGGTCCGACGGCCGTCCGCGCTGCTGCTGGACGAGCCGACCAACCACCTCGACGACGGCGCCGCCGCCTTCCTGGAGGAGCAGGTCCGCGCGCTGCCCGGCACCGTGGTCGTCGCCGCCCACGACCGGGCGTTCCTCGACGCCGTCTGCACCCACCTGGTCGACCTCGACCCGGCGGTGGACGGACCGGTCCGCTACGGCGGCAACTACAGCGCCTACCTGGGCGAGCGGCGCGCCGAGCGGGACCGCTGGGAGCGGCGATTCGCCGAGGAGCAGCAGGAGTTGGCGCAGCTGCGCCACGCGGCCGGCGTGACCGCGCACCTGGTCGCACCGGACCGGGGGCCGCGCGACAACGAGAAGATGGGCTACGGCCACCGGGCGGGCCGGGTGCAGAACCAGGTCTCCCGACGGGTGCGCAACGCCGCCCGCCGACTGGAGGAGCTGGAGCGCGCGCAGGTCCCCGAGCCGCCGCGCCCGCTGCGGTTCGCCGTCGAATCCCTGGCGGCGGACGCCCACACGCCGTCCGACACCGGCGAGGACCTCCGGCCCCTGGTGTCGCTCCGGGACCTCCGCGTGCCCGGCCGACTCGCGCTCGAAAGCCTGGACGTCGCCCCGGACGACCGGCTGCTGGTCACGGGCGGCAACGGGACGGGCAAGTCGACGCTGCTCGCCGTACTCGCCGGCCACCTCACGGCCGAGGGCACGGTGCACCGGCACCCCGGACTGACGGTCGGACTGCTCACCCAGGACACCGAGTTCGACCGGCCCGACCGCACCGTCCGCGACACCTACGAGCAGGCGCTGGGCGCGGCGCGCGCCGAGCGGGTGCCGCTGGGATCGCTCGGCCTGCTGCACGCGGCGGACCTGGACAAGCCCGTCGGCCGGCTGTCCGTCGGGCAGCGCCGCCGGCTCGCACTGGCGCTCCTGGTGGCCGAACCGCCCCGGCTGCTGCTGCTCGACGAACCCACCAACCACCTCTCCCCGCGCCTCTGCGACGAACTGGAGGAGGCCTTCGGCACCGGTCCCGGCGCGATCGTCCTCGCGAGCCACGACCGCTGGCTGCGCCGACGCTGGCAGGGCCGCGAGCTGCGGCTCGATCCGGCGGGCGCCACCCGTCATTGCCCCCCGACACAGTCACCTGCCAGCATGGTGATGTGAACCTTGACCATGTCTTCGTCTGCGGGCACCCCGCCCTGGACTTCGCCGCTACGCTCCGTGCACGGCGCACGGTCCGGTTCGAGATGTTCGTGACGCCGGAGCGCCTGAACGCCTGGTACCTGGACTGCGGTCTGGTGGACACGATCACGCCCGGTGACGAGCGGGACGTCCGCGAGGCGACGACCGTCCGCGAGGCCGTCTACCGGCTGATCACCAACCGCCGACTCGGCGAGGCCTTCGACCGCGAGGCACTCGCCGTACTCAACGGCGCCGCGCGCAAGCCGCCCGTGACACCGCAGCTCACCCTGACCGGACGGCACAACGAGGCGACCCCCGAACAGGCGCTGGCAACCATCGCGCGCCAGGCGGTCGAACTCCTCAGCGGCCCGGACGTCCCCCTGCTGAAGGAGTGCGGCAACCCCGAGTGCACCCGGGTCTACATCGACCGCTCCCGGGGCATGCGCCGCCAGTGGTGCGGCATGGACTCCTGCGGCAACAAGATCAAGGCCGCCGCCTACCGCGCCCGGAAGAAGACCCCGTCCGCCACGACCGCCCGATAGCCCCCTCCGAACCCCCTCCGGCCACGGCCCCGCAGCGCGGGCCCGTGGCCGTTCGGCGTCGCGCGCGCCGACTGGGCTGTCCGACAGCGCGGGTGTCAGGGGCCGGAGAGCGCGTCCAGCAGGTCGTGGAGCAGGGCATCGGCTATCGGCGTGCGATGGGCGAGCTTGTTGCGTGCCAGCCGGAGCGTGCGCAGCCGGCCGAACTGGTCGTCGGTCAGGGTGATGTCCCGGTGCACCGCCGCGTCGTAGAGCTCACCGAGTTCCATGGACGCCGGATCCGCCGACGATCCGTTGGCGTCGCGCAGGGACCGCCGGACGTAGGTGTCGACGAGCCGGGTGACACCGCGTACCGCTATGCGCGGAAGCAGCTCGACGAAGCCGACGCGGGCGTCGTCGATGAGGGGCAGCAGGACGCGGTTCTGGGCCTGCCAGACCAGCTTGTCGAGCTCCGTGCCACCGGATCCCCCCGCACCGGAGCGGGGGCTGTGCCGGATCTGCCCCTCCCAGCTGTCGACCAGCCCGGCCGACCACGCCTCGCGCAGGCCGTTCTCGGGGAGCGGCGCGTACGCCGCTCCGGGCGTGCTCCGGCCCTGGGAGCCCGGCCCGACGGTGCCATCCCCGGGGCAGCACTCGCCCAGGGCGGAAGCCAGCTCCCCGGTCCTGCCGCTCCAGACCCTGGCCAGCTCCACCGCCAGTCCCAGATCGGGCCCGGCCGTCTGGACCACGGTCTCGCGGCGCAGGGCGTGCCGGATGAGCTTGGTCGGCGTCATGCGGTCGTGGGCCTGCCCGGAGCCCGCGTGCGGAATCGCCTCGGCGACCACGGTGGCGGTGTCGAGGTGGTTCCACACCCCCCACCACCAGTGCGCTCTGGACACCGTTCCGTCGAGGAGCACCGTGGTGTCCGGCTCCAGGTCCTGGAGCCGGGAGGCCACCAGCAGCCGCGGACGATCGCTCGGCCTGAGGCCGGCCTCCTTCACGGCGGCCTGGAACCGGCGCAGCAGCCGGGAGACCCCGTGCGGGTCCGCCTCGGTCCAGGCCCGGACGACGAGCACGGGCGCCCGGCCGTCCGCGTCGCCGACCAGCTCGGTGACCAGGTCCCCGTCCAGGCCGAGGCTGCGGGCCAGGCGCGCGGCGACGTCGGTGCCCGGGCCGTCCGGACCGTCCGGGAACCGGGCGTCGACGGCCCGTGCGGGCGGCAGGCCCTCGGACGCCCGGAGACCCCCACCGCCGAAGATCCCGAACGGGTCCCAGTCCCCGAAGCCGTCGTCGACGTCGAACGTGTCCTCGGGGTGCTCCCCGGCATGGTGGGCGGCCGACCCACCCCCGCCGCCGGGCGGCTCCCAGGGCACCCGCGGCTCCGGCGGGGCCGCGGCCGGGGCCGAGCGCGGCCCCGTCTCCTTGCCGGGAACCTCCACGACGTCGTCCAGGCCGTGGACCACCTCCTCCACGGCCCGGTCCGCGCGCTCCGACTCCACCTCGGCGTCCGGGAACAGCCAGACGCAGGTCAGCCCGGCGCGCAGGTCGGCGAGCACCCCGGCGCAGTGGCGCCGCGCGCCCGGCAGGTACCGGACCGCCTCCGGGGACAGCCCGCCGACCGGATCGACGAGCTCGGTCACACCGACCCGCCCTGCGCGCCCGCCACGGCCTTGAGCGCGCGGAAGGTGACGCTGTCGACGGTGAGGACCTCGCCGTCGTCGTCCAGGACCCCGAGCGCCTCCAGATCCGCCAGCAGCGCCTCGGCCTCGTCCAGGTCGTCGTCGAGCACCACCGCCAGGTCCTGCGGGACGGCGTGGGCCCTGCCCTGTCGGTGCTCCTCCGGGCTGAACATGTCGGCCCAGCCGGCCATCTGCTCGACCCGGCGGTCGGAGAGGCCGACCCGCCGCAGGTGGCTCCGGGCGAAATCGGGGTCGTCCGTCAGGGCCCGCGTCGCGTCGAAGAGCCGCTCCCGGGGAGCGCCCTGGAGGTACTGGGCGATGGCCCGCTCGACGAAGGCGGGCCAGCCGCCGGTCACCTCGATCAGGTTGCGGCGCTCCTCGACCGAGACGAACGGCTGCTCCGGCCAGGCCCGCAGGCTGGTCGCGTTCCAGCGCTGCGGCTGCGCCCGGGACACCTCCGGGAAGTCGGGGCCGAGCGCGGTCAACGGGTCGACGACGGCCAGCGCGCGCCGGCGCGGAATCTCCTTGCCCTCCTCCTCCGCCGCCGAGGCGTACTTGGCGAGCCGCTCGACGGCGGCCCGCACGTCCGCCGCGGGCACACCCCGCAGGTCGACGAAGATCAGGTGCGGCGAGCGCTCCCGGGCCCACCTGGTGACGGTCTGGGTCAGCTCCGCGGGTGCCGCGGACACGACCTGGCACTCCCTCCCGACGTGCTGCTCCGCCGCCTTGGCCAGGGAGTCGGCACCGAGCGCCGCCGAGGCCGTGATCACCGCGGCGCGCCGGGACAGCGCGTCATGCCACTGCTCGTCGGTCAGCGGGCTCATCCGCATGACCCGTCCGCTGTCGACGCCGATGGACCGGCGGGCGACGCGCGGGTTGTAGTCGTACTTCTGGGTGAACTCGCTGGTGCGCAGCTCCGCTTCGAGCTCGTCGCGGGTGCCGAGCATGTTGACGAGGTTCGGGCTGCGCATGACGAAGCTGTTGCTCCGGCCCGGGAGCGGGAGCACCAGCCCGAGGCCCTCCATCTCCACCAGGTCGGTGCGGACCTCGTCCACGCCGTTCTGCTCCGGGAACCCGTCCGGCCACACCCGGTGCGCCTCCTCCTGCAGCTCCTGGGGCGTGTAGCCGCGGGCGTAGCCGTCCGTGAGGGTGAGGCTGCGCAGGGCCAGGATCAGCGTCAGGACCCGGTACCGGTCCTCCAGGTCGATGGTCAGGCGGAGCCGGTCGCGGATCTTGTCCCGGATGCCTCCCTTCGCGACGACCTTCTGCACGTCGGCGTTGGTGATCCGGGGGCGCCCGCCCTCGGTGGAGAGGGCTCGGCCCTGCATCTCCTCGACCAGTCCCTCGCAGACGATCTGGACGAGGTTGGCCTGGTTGTTGGTCAGCGCCAGGATGCTCCAGACCAGATCGGGGTTCTCGAAGAACAGCCCGGCCGCGGCCAGCGGTTCGACGACCAGGTCGATCGCGGCCTTCGCGCGCAGCGGCCCGACCAGGACCGGCTCGCCGCCGTGACCGGTGATGGAGTTGGTGAGCCGGTTGTAGCGCTGCACCTGGTGCAGGCCCGCGAACACGATCTTGAAGCGGCGCTCGGTGTCGGCCATCAGCTTCATCAGGCCGGTGAGGGTCCGGAAGGTCGACTGCGCCCCCGCCGTCTCGACCGGCCGGGCGTCCGCGTTGAGGAACGCGTCCGCCTCGTCGGCGAGGAAGAGGATGCGGCGCTCCTCGCTCTCGTTCAGCCACTGCTGGATCTGGTCGCCGATGGCGGTGGCGCTGGCGTGCTCCGAGACGCTGCGGTCGAGCACCCCGGCGGCCTTCAACTGCTGGGCCAGCACGCTCCAGATCTCCTGCGGGAGCCGGCTGAGCCCGATCTCGGCGAACCGCAGGTCGGTGTAGACCGCGACCTGGTTGCCGCCGTGCCCCGCCCGGAAGCTCTCGGCCACCTGCCGGAGCAGCGAGGACTTGCCCAACTGCCGCCCGCCGTAGAGGAAGAGGCCGCCCTCACGGGCCATGATCGTGCGCTTCTCGTCGTCGCGGCCCTTGAACACCTCGGCGGCGACCTGGCCGGCCTGGAACGGCTCGTACGGTCGGTACGCGGCCCACGGCAGCGTCACCCGCTGCACCGCGCGGAAGGACCGGGCCTCACCGGCGGCG
This sequence comes from Kitasatospora sp. NPDC057518, assembly GCF_042802075.1. Lineage (NCBI taxonomy): Bacteria > Bacillati > Actinomycetota > Actinomycetes > Kitasatosporales > Streptomycetaceae > Kitasatospora > Kitasatospora sp. NPDC057518. The sequence goes on along the minus strand of NZ_JBHVEU010000124.1, from coordinate 9,989 downwards.
ATCCAGCCGAACACGGCCGGGTCGACGACGATCGCCTGCTGCGGCTTCTGGTGGGAGGCCTGGGCGAGGCGCCGGCGCCCGCTGATGCCGAGCGGCTGCAGGTAGAGGATGATGTTGGCGCCGAGCGCGGACTCGGGCAGGTGGCGCAGCAGGGCGTCGGGGCCGAGTTCCTCGGTGCCGACGATGAGGACCCGGTAACTGCCCTTGGCCCGGGAGCCGATCCGGGACACGTAGCCCGGGACGTTGTCGCTTATCTCCGCGGTGACCGAGAGCGTCATCACCTGCCAGTCCTTGCGGTCCTGGTCGACCAGCCGGACCGGGGCCTTGACGCTCAGGCCGAGCATCCGCAGCACGCTGGGGACGTGCTTCTGGAAGGAGTTGCGGCGCTCGTTCAGCCGCCCGAGCGACTCCCAGGCCTCCAGGGCGCCGGTGACCGCGTCGGTCTCCGCCTGACCGGAGCGCCCGCGCGCGTAGTGGTCGAACCACCACCGCGCGTCGACTCCGGTGCTGCTGGCCCTGGGCGACTCCGGGTGGCGCACGCCCTCCAGGAAGGCCGCCAGCTCGGTGCCGGTCTCCGCGACCTGCTCCGGGATGCGGTCGCCCTTGCGGGCGAAGGAGAGCAGCTCCTCTGCGGTGGCGACGTCGCCGCGGTCGATCAGGGCGCTGATCCGGGCGAGGTCCGCCCCGTCGAGGTTCAGGTCGACCAGTTGCTCGCGCAGCTGGTCCGTCTTCTCCGACACCCGCTCGTCCAGCAGGGCGACGACGTCCCGCACCCGCTCCAGCAGATGACGGAACCGCAGGCTCCGGTCCGAGGTCTTGAGGTCGAGGAGCCGGGCCGCCAGATGGCTCTCCTGCTCGGGGGTGAGCAGGTTCTGCAACCGGACGTGCGCGAAGAGGTCGTCGGCCTTGCGCAGGGCCGTCTCGGCCCTGAGCCGCCACTGGGCCTCGGCGTCACCGAGCCGGCGCCGCCACGCGTCCGGCTGGTTCACCTCGGGTGCGGGGAGGGCGCCCAGCCGACCCGCTCCCGCGAGGTCGAGGAGCCGCGCGGCGATGTGCAGGTCACCGCGGTCGAGGTGGGCGCCGAACGCCTTCCCGGGGTCGGCCGGCTTCAGGACCTCCAGCAGGGCGTCCAGGACGTCCGATGCGGCGAGGTCCGGCGTGTCCTGGCCGTCGGCCGCCGCGGTCCAGGCCAGGCGCGGCAGGACCAGCAGCGCGTCGGTGCCGGGCAGACCGGGCAGGGCCCGTGAGGCGCCCCGGGAGACTCCGTCGCCGATCCAGTCGAGCAGCAGCCGGACCGCTTCGCCGCCGGGGCCCGGCAGCAGGGCCGACTTCCCCGCCGCCCGGAGCGCGACGAGCAGTTCGCTCCCGAGTCGCCGGTTGTCGCCGCGCGGCGGCATCTCGGCGACCTGCACCGCCTCGCGCAGCAGCGTCGTCACCTCCCCGATCCGTCCCCGCAGTTGGTCCAGGGCGGTGGCGATGATCTTGGTCTTCCGCTGGTTGGGCGAACTGACCCGGCGCGTCGTCTCCTTGATGATCCGATCGATCGCGTCGGCCTCCCCGTAGGTGCCCTCCAGGTCCTGACGAAGCTGCTCCGAGGTGGCACCGCCCACCGACCACGCCACGATCAGGTTGAGGGTGTGCCCGAGCTCCGCGTCGTCCTTGAGCAGGGTCTGGAGCACCCGGGACGCGAGCTGGTACGCCGTCTTGCTGGTCCCCAGACGGGCCCTGAGGGCCTCCGCCCGATCGCGCAGGTCCGCCGGATCGACGGTGTCGTCCTGCCCGAGCCGGACCTCGTCGCCCGGCTGGACGGAGACCCCCCGGCGGATCTCCAGCGCCAGCGTCCGGAAGAGCTCGTTCCAGACCTCGGGCAGGCCGGGGAGCTGTGCGAAGTCGTTGACGATCGGCAGTGCCCAGCCGGCCTGCAGTCCGCTGCGCACCGCGGCGGCCAGGGCGATGAGGTAGCCGTCCCGGTCCTCGGCGGTCGGCAGCGCCTTGTCCTCGACGCCGACCTGCAGGGCTATCGCCGCCTGCTGCCCCGGGGCCAGCCCGAACGCCGACGTGGCGAAGGCCAGGGACTGGCACCGCTCCTGGCGCTCCCGGGCGGCCCGGGTCAGCCAGTACGCCTCGGCCAACCTGCCCTCGGCCACCATCTGCTCGACCGGGGAGGGACAGTCGCCGGTCCGGGTCCAGACGTCGGTGGTCGGTTCGACGGCCACCGGTGCCTCGACCACCTTGGCGGTCTTCGACTCGGCCTCGGCCGACGCCTGCTTCGGGATGCCGATCGGGCGGACGACGCGCGGTTCCGCCAACGGCCTTGACGGACTCGGCAGTTGGTTGGTTCCAACGGCGGCGACGGTGGCCGTGGCGGCGGGCCTGGTGCGGCCGCCCGGCTCGCCCGCCGTCCGCGGAGCCGCGGCCGGGCCCACCGGCGTGAGGGTCGCACCGACCGGCGCCGGCTCGGGCCCGGTCGCGCTGCCGCCCGCCGAGGGCTCCGCCCGTACGGCTTCCGGGCCTTCCCGCTCCTCCTCGGGGACCGGCGTGTCGAGGGTGTCGGCGAACTGCCCGGGCCCGTCGAAGACGGCGTCCGGCGCCTGTGCTTCGACCCCGACCGCGGCGGGCACGGCACCCGCATCTGCCGACGCGGGCGGTTCCCCGCCGGCGGCACCGCCTGTCACGGCCGGCTCGACGGACTCCTCCGAGCGGGTGGCGTCGGCCGGAGGGGTGGCGTCGGCCGGACGGGTCCCGAGCTGCGGTCCACCGAGCGACCGAAGCTCCTGGAGCCGGGCGTCGATGGTGTCGACCTCCACCTGCAGCGCGGTCCGCACACCCGGATAGGTCACCGCGCCCAGCATGGCGACGAGCCTCTCGCGCTCCACCAGGGCCGTCGCGATCTCCTCGCCGACCTTGGCCGAGCGGACGTCCGCCAGGATCCGGTCGAGGTCATCGTGGGTCTGCGCGACCGCCCACTGGACGTCGCCGCCGAGTCCCAGCGCCAACTCGGCGGTGGCGGCCCGCAGGCCGAACCAGGCGTCCACGGCCGCGGACAGGTCGGCGTCCCGCCGCCCCACTCCTCTGCGGACGTCCACCGCCAGGCCCTCCAGCCGCTCGGCCAGCGCCTCGCCTTCCCCGCGCAGGCGCTGCGCAGCGGACTCAAGCTGCTCCGCCAGGTCGCCGGACACCACGTTCCCCCTGTCTGCGGCTTCGGGCCGCGTGCTGTGCGGGTCTCCGTACCGGGCCTCCTCCGAGGCCGCGCCAGGCGCGGTCGTCTCCGCCTTGCTCGCACGGCGGCCGCGTTTCGGCTCGGGCCAGTCCGCCGATGTCACAGCGGCCTCCCACAGGGTGTCCCAATGCTCCAGGACACGGCCGCGTTCGGGCGTGTCCTCATCGGACAGCGGATACCAGTGGAGGGCGAGGCAGGCGAGCGAGGGCGGCAGGCTCGTCAACGCCGACCTCAGGCGCTCGGCGTCCGCGTCCCGTAAGCCCTGCTTCGCAAAGCCGTGTTGACGAGCCATCTTGTCGGCGACCCCGCGCCCGACGTCGGCTATGTGGAGGAGCAGATCCGCAGGGGCCTTGGCGACCCAGGAGCGCATACCCGCGGCACTCGCACGGACCTGTCCGGTCGGTTCACCCTTGTAACCGAAGGGTTGGCCGTGCACGACGGCGAGGAAGGCGAGCAGATGCTGAACGGCGTCCGGCGGCTGGCTGGAGAGCCAACGGCGGAGCTCGGGAGCTGGCGGCACGCCGCACATCCTCACACGGCCCCTGCCCCGCCCGCAGGGGAATCGGGCAGTACAGCGGTATCTCCCGGCTTTCAAACATCAGGATTGCCAGGCGGTCGCGCAGACGAGGGAGCTCATGCCCGGCCTGGACCCGCCGCCCGCCGACGCACCACCCGCGTGGTCGGGCGGCCGCGTCCCCCGCCCGCATCCCCGGGCCGACAGGAGCCCTGACCGGGACACTGCGGAGCGTCACCGCAACTCCACTGGAACCCCGTGACGTTACGGCATCCTACCGTCGGGGGGTCCGTAGTTGGCGGTCAGGGCCGCCGCGAAGGCGTCCGGGATGCCATGGAGCCAAAAGGCCATCGAGACATACGACTCCAGTGCGCCCGACACCTCGAGGAAAGGTCCGAACCGCTCGCGCCATTCGTTCCGCGTGGCCGCATCCGGAAAACCCCGGAAAACCGCGACCTCGGGATCCCTCTCGCCCCAGCACCCCCACCGTCCGGAAGGGCCGGTCACCGCGATGACATTGGCGGAAACCGCGATCGACTCCGCGAAATCATCGTCCGACGTGAAGCCGATCCTCTCCCAGTAGTCGTCCATGCCCGCGTCGACGGACAGCGACACCGCCGGGTACGTCCCACACTCCGGAAGGTAGAACTCGTCGGCACCGGGCTTGAGAACCAGCAGGTCGATGCGGTCGTCGCCGTGCCACCGGGCCATCGCGCAGAGCGCCGGCCAGAACTCCCGGGTGAGGACCGCGTCGAACTCGCAGAACAGCGAATCCCCCGCGTTCTTCCGGAAAACCTGGCCGGGCAGTCTGGCGTCGAGGTCGAAGACGGACGCGCTGCGGGAGCGGACATCGAGGTAGGCGTCGCGATCGACCATGACCGAGTCTTCCGTTGCCGCCATTCGTCCCCCACCCTGATCCTGATATCCGCGTTCTTGGATTCCGCATTGTAGTAGTCGGCCGACGGAAATCAGGCCGCCCGCACCCCCAGCCGACGCCGTCCCCGTCGGTTCCGGCCGCGAACGGCGCCCTCGCCCACCGCGTTGACCGCCGGGTCAGCGCTCGCGCCCCCGGGCCTTGAGGGGGACGGTGGGGAGTTCCGGGGCGGGGAGGCGGGCGCCGGCGTAGCCGTGGACCTCGCCGAAGCGGGTGCCGGTCATCCAGTCGGTGCGGGCCTGGGCGATGTCGTCGGTGGTGCGGCCGATGAAGTTCCACCACATGACGATCTTCTCGTCGAAGGGCTCGCCGCCGAGGAGGAGGACGGCGGCGTCGCCGTCGGCGCGGAGGGGGAGGTCGGGGCGGCCGCAGCCGAGGTAGAGCATGGAGCCGGGCTCGACCGGGACGCCGTCGACGTCGACGCGGCCGGACATGGCGAGGACGGCGTACTCGAAGTCGGGGACGAGCGGGAGGCGGAGGTCCGCGCCGCCGGTGAGGGCGAGGTCGGCGCCGACCAGCGGGGTGTGGGTGGTGCCGGGCGAGGTGGCGGTGTCGAGGGTGCCGAGGATGACGGTGGCGCGCAGGCCCGGGGCGGTGACCACGGGCAGGTCGGGGTGGTGCTCGAAGGCGGGGGCGAGGTGGAGGCCGGCCTCCGGGAGGGCGACCCAGAGCTGGGCGCCGTGCAGGTGGCGGGCGTGCGGGCGGGGGGACTCCTCGGAGTGGGAGATCGCCCGGCCGGAGGTCATCAGGCCCAGCTCGTACGGCCGGACGGCCTGGAGGCTGCCCAGGCTGTCGCGGTGCAGCACCTCGCCCTGGTGGAGCCAGCTGACCGTCTGGAGGCCCATGTGCGGGTGCGGCGGGACCTGCATGCCGGGCTCGTCGGCGATGTCGTCGGGGCCGTAGTGGTCCACGAAGCACCAGGCTCCGACCATCCGGCGGCCGAGGTTGGGCAGCAGGCGGCGGACCACCGTGCCTGCGCCGAGCGGGAACTGACGGGCCGTCAGCAGGTCCTTCGCCGGGCCGGTGCCGGCCTCGCGGCCGCAGCTGGTCGGGGCCGGCTTGAGGTCGAGGTTGCTCATCGCGGTTCCACCACCGTACGGAGAGGGGCCGGGCGGGGTCCTCGGCTCCTCGGAGGACACCGTCACCGATCACGGAGGACACCGTCACCGATCATCCGCCACGGTGCGGGGTTCCTCCACCCGTGCCCGGCCATCCGGCGGCGCCGTCACCGGCGACGGGCCGGCGAGGCGGCCAGGCGGTGCGCCGACGGCCCGGCGCACCAGTAGGCCGCCGGGCCGCCGCCCCCGGGGCGCTCAGTGCCCGCAGGCCCACCAGGCGTCGGCCGCCGCCTTCTCGGCGAGCCCCCGCAGGTTGCGGACCGCCTCGGCCGGGTCCTCGGCCCCGTACACCGCCGAACCGGCCACGAACACGTCCGCGCCCGCCTCCGAGCAGCGTTCGATCGTGCTGGCCGCGACGCCGCCGTCCACCTGGAGCCACAGCTCCAGGTCGTGCTTGGCGATCAGCTCCCGGGTGCGGCGGATCTTCGGCAGCATGATGTCCAGGAAGGCCTGGCCGCCGAAGCCGGGCTCGACGGTCATGATCAGCACCATGTCGAGCTCGGGCAGCAGGTCCTCGTACGGCTCGATCGGGGTGCCGGGCTTGAGCGCCATCGAGGCGCGGGCGCCCTTGGCGCGGATCTCGCGGGCGAGGCGGACGGGCGCGGCGGCGGCCTCGACGTGGAAGGTGACCGATCCGGCGCCGGCCTCGACGTACTGCGGGGCCCAGCGGTCCGGGTCCTCGATCATCAGGTGGAGGTCGAGCGGGATGTCGGTGGCGCGGGCGAGCGACTCGACCACCGGGACACCGAGGGTGAGGTTGGGCACGAAGTGGTTGTCCATGACGTCCACGTGCAGCCAGTCGGAACCCCGGACGGCCTCGGCCTCGTCGGCGAGCCGGGCGAAGTCCGCGGACAGGATGCTGGGGTTGATCTGGGCCATGACCGACTACCTTCGTACGAGGGCTTGCGAGGGCTCGGCGCCCCCGGAGCGGGCACCTCATCCCATCATCCCGTGCCGTGCCGCCGCCGACCGCACGGCGTCGCCTCCGCGTGACCGTCATCACACCCCCTCGGGGGTTACCGGGGCCTTCCCCGTGGTCATCAGCCCTTGTACGGTCCACGCACCTGCCAGGTGAACGGTCCACGCTCCTGCCGCGTGAACGGTCCACGCATCCGCCGCGGCTCCCGCCGGGCCGTCGTCCCGACCAGCCGAGCGCCCCGGCCCGCCCGGGGCTCCGTCCGAGGAAGGTCCCTCGATGACCGATCTCGTCCACCCCGCCCGCGCGTTGTGGTGGCTCTTCGAGCCGGTGCACGCCGTCACCTACTTCCTGCCCGAGGGCCGATCCGCCTTCGAGGAGGCCGGTCTGCACGGCCGCCTGCACGGCTACTTCGCCACCCGCGCGGCCCCGCTCGGAGCGGTGGACGCCCCGCCGGTCACCGCCGCGTTCTTCAACTTCGCTCCAGCGATGGTCGAGCGGGCCCTGCCGGAGGTGTGGAACCACGCGAGCCCGGAGGAGGCGCTGGCCGTTCGACTGAAGGCCTCGGCGACGATCCTGGGCCGGCTGCTGGAGCACGTGGACAAGAACCAGGTGGAGCTGGTCGCCGAGACCCTGGAGCAGGCCGCCACCCGGCTGGACTGCGCCGGCCGGGTGCTGGCCGCCGCCAACGCCGCGCTGCCCCGCCCGAGCGGCCTCTACGAGCGGCTCTGGCAGGCCGCCACCGTGATGCGCGAGCACCGCGGCGACGGCCACGTGGCCGCCCTGGTGGCGGCCGGGCTGGACGGCTGCGAGGCGCTGGTGGTCCGCTGCGCGATGGACATGCGGCGCGAGATGATCCAGCCGCTGCGCGGGTGGACGGACGCCGAGTGGGAGGCGGCCGCAGAGCGCCTGGTCGAGCGCGGCTGGCTGACCGCCGAGGGGACGGTCACCGAGCTCGGCCGGATCCGCCACCAGACCCTGGAGGCCGCCACCGACCTGGCCGCCGCCCGGGTCTGGGACGACTACCCGCGCGCCGAACTCGACCGGCTGGCGGCGGCGTTGAAGCCGATCTCGGCGCTCTGTCGCAGCGAGCTGCCGATCAACCCGATGGGGCTGCCGGACAACCAGTGACGGCCGGCCCACCCGGTCCGCCCGGTCCGCGACGTCGGGCCGAGGACGCCGCCAGGGCCCGCCTGCGGCCTCAGGCCGAGGACGCCGCCACGGCCCGTCCGCGGCCTCAGGACGAGAGCGCCCCGGGCGGGCCGAGCACGATCGCCCGCCCGGCGTAGAACCGCCCGAACGACCGCCACGGCACGCGCGCGAAGGCCTGCGACTCCCCCGGGAACCCGGAGGGGTTGTGGACCAGCAGCGCCGTGTCCGTGGCACCCACCGCCAGCACCAGGTGCCCGCCGCGCCGCACCGGCTCCGGCCCGTACGGCTCCCGGATCGACGGGTGTACCGAGAGCATCACCAGCCGGCCGCCGACCACCTCGGCCGACACCTCCTCGGGCGTCAACTCCCGGGCCCGCGCGGCCAGTCCCCAGCGCCGCTCGACGTACCCGGCGAACGGCGCGTGGATCAGTCCGCGCAGGCCGTCGCCGTCCCGCAGGTACGCGCCGGCCGCCAGGCACTCCTCCGCGAGCGCCATCGCCGCCGGGTTCACGCCCCACCAGTGCGCCAGTGCCATCCGCAGGCAGGCCACCCCGCACAGCCGCCAGGACCACCACGCGTACTCCTCCGCGCTGGCCGCTCCGGACTGCCCCCAGCGCGGGTCGGCGGAGGCGTCCAGCCGCCCGTCGACGATCTCCCGCACCAGCTCCGCCGACTCCCACTGCGCGCGGTACGGCACCTCGTGCACCACCCGTACCGGCCGCGCCGGCGCCTCCGGCCGCGCGTCGCCCCGATCCACCATCCCCCGACGCTCTCACGGCGCGGCGGCCGGGCGGCTCACGACACTCCCTGCGCGGCCGTACTCAGGCGCCGGGCCCGGCCTCGGCCGGCTCCACTCCACCGGACTCCGGCTCCCGGTAGGCCAGCCGCTGCGACGCCCGCCGGCCGCGCGCCTCCAGCGGCAGCGAGCCGGTGGCGCCGGCCAGGCCGAACGGCGGCATGTCGAAGTAGATCGCCTCGTACCCGCCCTGCGGCACGATGTACGTCTCGTGCCAGAGCCCGACGTGGCCGCGCGTCTTCCCCTGCCGCAGCTTGCGGTTGACGATGCCCCACACGGTGTGGTGGAAGCCGTCCGGCGCGCTCGCGTAGCCGTACAGCTTCTCCTTCGACTCCCAGTACTGGACGACGTAGTAGGTGCGCGGCGAGGCGGTCAGCAGGACGCGGCCGCGCAGGCCGCGCTCGGGGGCGCGGCCCAGCTCGTACAGCATCCGGAGCATCGAGAACATCACCGGGCCCCAGTGGTGCACGGCCCAGAAGCGGTTGATCCGCATGCCGATCAGCAGCACCACGGTGTCGCCGGTGGCGGCGGCCGTGGTGTAGCCCGGCTGCGGCTTGGCGAACAAGGACATCTCTGCCTCCCGTGCCCGTGCCGATGTAATCGGTGATTACATCAGCGCGGAATGGCCCGGTCAAGGCTCGTCCGGCGCACAATTCGGTTACGGCGACGGGTGGTTGGCGATCCCCTGGCCGAAGGTGTCCATCACCTGGCAGGCCAGCTCCTCCGCCGCCGCGGCCGGCAGGTAGCCGTCCAGGATCATCTGCGCCAGCCCGTACACCAGTGCCTGCCCGGCCAGCCCGACCAGCGCCGGATCCCCGGGGCGCAGCAAGCCCGCTTCCTGGTCCGCGACGATCAGGTCCGTGAACACCCGGTCGATGCCGTCCAGCCGCTCGCTCAGCTCCGGATCCCGCGAGGCGGCGAACACCCGCGAGCGCACCAGCTCGAACCGCCGCGGATGGCGCAGCACGTACCGGACGACCCCCAGCCCGATCGCCCGCATCACCGACCTGCCGTCCGGCCCGGCGGCCGCCACCTGGGCCTCCTGCCAGCGCACGAAGTCCGCCAGCACCCGGTCCGCCAGCGCGGTCAACAGCGCCTGCCGGTCGGCGAAGTGACGGAACGGCGCCCCCGCCGACACCCCGGCCCGGCGCGCCACCTCCCGCACGCTGACCTTCTCCTGCCCCTGCTCGTCCAGCACCTCGAACGCCGCCGCCACCAACGCCTCCGGCAACGCCCCGTGGTGGTACGCCCCCCGGCCCCCGCCCCGCTTCCGCGCCCGCTCCCGTTCCTGCTCCCGCTCCCTCATGCCTGCCTTGCTACCACAGCCGCGCCCCCGGCC